>NZ_JANQDJ010000055.1:0-34575 GCF_029891685.1 Umezakia ovalisporum Ak1311
ACCTTCAAGCTTGTATGTGTCAACAAATCAGTTATGTTCATTGGATGGAAGATATTATGAGATGTTGACATTTTCACCTTTGATAGGACTACTATATCTAACTATGTAAAGTTTTGTAACGACATTCAACATTTCTGGCTTATCACATACTGAATATCTTTTTGAATACTACGAAGTACAAAACTAGATAAGCTTCTATGTCGAGGAACTATGGTAGGTTTATTTAATTTAATATGTTGCCAAACTTCATGATTACCACCTTCTCTAACTTTGTAAAATCCTACACTCCTCATTTCTCTTATAATTTCATTTTTTGATTCATGTGAGAATTGAATAATTGATGTGACATCAGTGGTATTTGTAACAACATCTTCAAAATTTAATATAGCATCATTAAATTCATCTTTATATTTATCCGCTATATCCTGTAAAATACGCGCTATACTTTTAGGTGCTGTGAATATTTCCATCGACCTAATTTTTTGCGAATATTGTTTTATGTGGTGTGACTTATCTAATTTACTTTGAATTTTTTCTAAGAATCTATTTATGGGTATATTGCCATACCTAGACAGGCCTTCAGTAGCCATAATAATTGACCAATAAAGAGATTTAACATATTCAGTCATATTTTGATCAAATGAATTTGGTATGAGCTTAATTAAATTCTTACTATCTAAGTTAGACCAAAGTAATATAATAGGGAATTGATCAGATGAGATTTGAAAACAAGATGCTGCAATTTCTGCCGCTCTATAGTGATGATATCCAAGACTAAAGATAAAAAATAACCATTCATTACTATCGCTCATATATTCTTGAACATCTTCAACTCCTAATTCTACCAGAAAGTTATGTATTCTATTCTTTGCCGGTTCAACTATATTCATAATATGTTCGCTATTACGAAGTACAAAGTCATCATTACGAGCATAGGGAAAATAAATATTATGTAATACTCCAGTTCTTCTATGTAGCCAAGTCATTAAATCAGCATTTTTTTGTCTTAATACTGAATCCCATTGATCATTATCTTTATTATGTAAAATCAGTGATGAAGTTTGATTAGGATAACTCCTCATTTGAGGAATAAAACCCGGTACTGAAAAATAAGAAAAATCTGGCATAGGAAGCATAAGATACCCCGATAATATAAAGTTTATTAATCACCCATCACCCATCACCCATCACCCGTCACCCGTCACCCGTCACCCATCACCCATCACCCATCACCCATCACCCGTCACCCGTCAACAGTCAACCGTCAACAGTCAACAGTCAACAGTCAACCGTCAACAGTCAACAGTCAACCGTCAACCGTCAACCGTCAACCGTCAACTCAGTTTGCACATAAGCAACTTTAGCCTTAATCTCATCCATCGCTAACCACAAATCTAACAAGGCTTTTTCCTCCGGGATGCGTTTCCTTTCATCCCCAATGTGGGGAATCACTTTCAACGCCACCTCAAAGGTCCGCATCAATAAATCATTACTCACTAAGCCAGTATTTTTCATAAACCTACGCACTGGTTCTGTATTTTCCTCCTCCTGGTACAAAGCAATCATGGCGTGAAGTCCATCCACTAAATACCTGGGGGAAAATTCCGTATCAATTACCGAAAAAGCCCCTTTTTTCAGCCGTTGTTGGGGGGTGAGTAATTTACAGAAACCACTACCAGAATCTAATAACTTATGTTGTTTGACCAAATCAGAAACATCAAACCCACCCACCGCTAAAGCCAGTTGTCTAGCTTCATCAAAGGGAAACTCCCGGGCCTCAAAGGTATCCCAAGCTAAAATGTACCATTGAGTTAAAGGGTCAATACCATTCAAGTCTTTACCTGCTAACAACTTTTCCAATCGGTATTCCACCACTGCTTGGCGTACTTCTTCAAAAGCTGCTTTAGGTTCCACCACATTTCCCGCACTATCTAAAATAGAACTGTACCCGGTAAACACCTTTAAAGCACAACCAAAAGCACTCAAACACAAATTAATCCCCGGAGGTTTAATCCGGCGCTGGGGGTCTGCTACCCTATCAGCAGCAGTGCGAGAATCTGCTGTTAAGCATTGTTCTAACTCCGGTGCTGTTTCAAAGACAATATTTCGCACATCCATCCGCACATCATCCCACCAACCTTGTTCCGCCTTGGGGTCACGTTTGCGACATACTAAAAGCACGGTGCTAGATACGGCATTTTTCTGGGCTTGGTGTAAGTTTTGGGGGTTTTCTGTACTCACAGCCCAAGATGCAGTAATTTCAAACCCAGCAGTAATGAGAGATTTAGCTAAGACATCCCACGCCCCAGAGTCTTTGTGGTTAAATTGTACTGTCATGACCCCATGTTCCCGCAGGACCCGGTGGTATTCACCAAAGGCCATGGCCATTTTTGCTTCATAGTCTTGGTTAGCTAGTTCCTCCGGGGATACCCCCATATTACGGAAGCGGGAAGGGTTGGCGACGGCTTCCCGGTCTTTGTCTGTAAGTTCTAGGTAAAATAGTTCTGGGAAGATATCCCCCAGGGTGCGTTTTAGCCAGATATAGAAGAAGTCCGATAGTTCGGCGTATTGAATTGTGGCATAATAGGGGGGGTCGGTGATGACTGCATCAACTGAGTTATCAGGGATATGTGTGAGGTTATCCGCTGAGGCGGAGTGGATTTGAATGAATTTAGAGTCCTGTTGTTGCAATCCTGGGATGGTTGTTGAAGAGGTTTTGGCTCCTAATAATGCACACAGGTTTTTATAGTCTCTTGCTGCTTCTTCTTGACAAGCTTGCCAAAGTTCAATAGCACCATTTACTTCAGGATAGTTCCACATCAAATTAAGCGCGTGTTGTGTAGAACCCTTTTGAATACAGGCTCTGGAAGCATTATAAATAACCATCCTACAATTAGCATCAACGCATCTATCTAACACCAAAGCCAAATAAGTTGAAATTGCTTGTGCTTTCTCCCATTCATGCTCACCTTGAATTAGTGCTTTGGCTTCGTTGATAATTTCAACGTAGGTAACCAGGGTTAAAAGTTGACGGGGGTTAAATAATTTTGACCAATTATCAATTCCAAGAGGAAATAATCTTTCTGTTTCTTGACCATGAGGTACATCAACTATAGGTAAAATATTTTGTAATTCTTCAAAATTGTATTTTAAATATTTGTCAGATTTAATAATTCCTTCAATATCTAAATCACTAATACCCCTAAATTCTAAACTGCTTTTACCTTCCTTATATGCAACTCCATATAATTGATGGTCTAAAATCCCTGCTTGAGCTTGTGATTTAATAACATCATCCTCAATCACATTCCCACAATTAGGGCATTTACCCACACCCCTACTAATGGTAGTTGTAGTGTCAGGGTCATATTCCCCATCATCAGTTTCAATAGTATTCCCCTTACCCTTTTTGCCCTTAACCAATTCAAAATCAACCCGCTTCTCCTCAGGATTAGGAATTGGCTTTACAGCATACCAATCACTTGTAACCTTTCTCGCTTGTCCTTTACCTGCATAATTGCTAGTTTTACTTAACCACCAATTAGGACTTAAAGGAACAACAGACTCACAACTTGGACAAACAACCGTATGGGCCCATAGATAATTCTGCACCTTTTCCCCTGGTAAAGAAGGAAAAAACTCAGCCAATCTTTTCTCGGCTTCATCCCCCACCCACTTCACCCACTTATCAATATCATGCTGTAAATCAGCCCCAAACTTGAGGGGATATTCCATGGCCGCCTTCATGGTCACCACCGCCACAGGATTTAAATCAGAAGCCAGGACATTTAACCCATACCTCACCGCCTCAAAGGGGATACTCCCACCCCCAGCAAATGCATCTAACACCGTTGGTGTGGGAGTTCCCCACAGTTTCTCACAATAATCATGCACCTTCTGAATTTGCACAGAATTAGGAAGGGTTTTATACAGCCTTACCTCTTTCCCTGGTACTAACCCCAGCAAATATTGAAACTCATCCATGGTGATATCTGCTGGTAGTAGAGAAGCCAAGACACTAGCGCGACTAAAAGACAAAGGCTTACGAGAATACCAGCGATGTAATCCTTTAAATGGATTTCCCCCGTGTTCAAAGTTTACCTGCTCGTTTAATACTTCTACAGGCATCATTTTTTCAATAAATACGGAGGGGCGGTTTTCCATGGTGGTTGACGGTTGACGGTTGACGGTTGACGGTTGACTGTTGACGGTTGACTGTTGACTGTTGACGGTTGACGGTTGACGGGTGACGGTTTTAAGCACTTATCACATACTGAATATCTCTTTGAATACTACGAATTACAAAACTAGATAAGCTTCTATGTCGAGGAACTATGGTAGGTTTATTTAATTTCAAATGTTGCCAAACCTCATGATTGCCACCTTCTCTAACTTTGTAAAATCCTACACTCTCCATTTCTCTTATAATTGCATTTTTTGATTCATCTGATAATCTAATAATTGATTTGGAATCGGTGGTACTGGTAACAACATCTTCAAAATTTAATATAGCATCATTAAATTCATCTTTATATTTATCCGCTATATCCTCTAAAATACGCGCTATACTTTTAGGTGCTGTGAATTTTTCTATCGACCTAATTTTTTGCGAATATTCTTTTATGTGGTGCGACTTATCTAGTGCACTTTGAATTTTTTCTAAAAATCTATTTATGGGTATATTGCCATACATAGACATATCTTTAGTAGCCATCATAATTGACCAATAAAGATATTTAACATATTCAGTCATATTTTCATCAGATGAATTTGGTATCAGCTTAATTAAATTCTTACTATCTAAGTTAGACCAAAGTAATATAATAGGGAATTGATCACATGAGATTTCAAAACAAGATGCTGCGATTTCTGCTCCTCTATAGTGATGAGGTCCAAGACTAAAAAGTATAGATAACCATTCGTTACTATCTCTCATATATTCTTGAACATCTTCAACTCCTAATTGTACCAAAAAGTTATGTATTCTATTTTTTGCCGGTTCAACTAGATTCATAATATGTTTACTATTAAGAATTAAAAACTTATTGTTAGGAGCATAGGGGAAATAAATATTATGTAATTTTCCAGTTTTGTTATGTAGCCAATTTATTAAATCAGCATCTTCCTGTCTTAATACCGAATCCCATTGATCATTGTCTTTATTATGTAAAATCAGCGATGAAGTCTGATTAGGATAACCCCTCATTTTAGGAATAAAACCCGGTACTGCAAAATAAGAAAAATCTGGTATGGTAAGCATAAGATACCCCGATAATATAAAGTTTATTAATCACCCGTCACCCATCACCCATCAACCGTCAACAGTCAACAGTCAACCGTCAACCGTCAACCGTCAACAGTCAACCGTCAACAGTCAACCGTCAACAGTCAACTTTTACCATCAAATTCAACCTGTCAACTGGATTCCGATTCAATGCTTGTTTAATAGTAGTGATTTCTGTACCATCTGGTTGTACAGGTGATGAAAATTCAAATATCAGCTTTAGGGACACATCAGCTTGTACCTCCTGGTTATTTAGCAAGCTGTTAATAATCCCCTGAAAACTCTGAAAACCTTTGACTGGTCCTTGATACTCTAACCTGATAAACTGTTCCCCCAGGCTAATGGTGGCTAACTGGTCAATTTGTAAGGGGAATTTGGCCAACAGAGCTAAACTCGTCATCAACTTGCGATAGTCCATCACCTTTGTAACAGCTAGTTCTAGAGACTTGATACCCTGGATTTGATTATCTTTAACACAATCTCCCAACTGAGTAAATACACTATTAGGTGTTCCCTCCCACTCAAACTCTTCTGGTTTAGCCTTCAGAAGAGATAAATTATTCCAGGACTCTCCGGTTTTTTCCTTACCGTTAGGTGTGGAAGGTATACCAGTACCGTAACTAAAAGTACTCGCTTGGGTTGCTTTTTCCGCAATTTCCCCATTGCCGTAGTCCGCTACAATTTTAAAAGTTGTGGTTTGGGAAATTCCCATTTCATATTCATCACTGGGGCGAAATTCCTTTTCAACTAAATCCCCATCCTGATAAAGCTTAATTGTCAAAGCCCCCGCAGCTTTCCACCGCACCCGCACTGGTTTTACATTATCATTACTAGACATAACCTGGGCATTGAGTTCAATTTCCCGAGGTTTCGGGATGTGAAGAATTCCCCGGCGATAAAGTTCTAGGCCATGACTAAACTCAATTGGTGGTAGTTGACTGTTGACCGTTGACTGTTGGGTGTAAATGAAAACTTTTTCCCCCATCTTCATATCCCATTCACCAGTTTCCAACCCCCGGCGGATGGTATCTCGCAATTTGGATAATTCAGCATCAAAGAGTATATTTAAACCTAGTTCTTTAGCAAAGGCTTCTTTTAAGGCTTTAGTTGTCCAATAACTTAACCCAGAAGGCCAGACCTTCTGTAAAATGTAAGCTGGTGCATAGGGTGGTGACTCTTCAGCACGTATCTTTTGACAATCTTTCAGGGCTTTTAAAATTACATCTTGTTGATTATTTTTACCCTTGACATCGCTGGAATCTTGTGAAGGCAATGTATAGTGCATCAAGCCCTTGGGAGCTTTCACTGGGTCATTAGCAGGGTAAAATAAATGGCGATAGGTATTAGTTAAAGACACTCTTACCCATAAATCCAAAAAACTTTTTTTATCTTTTAGTTGTTTCTGTTGACTTTCTGACAAATCTTGCAAGCGATTGGGAGAATTGAGAATATTTTGAATAGCGCGAAATTCCCTAGCATTCTCAATTGCTCGGTGTAATTCTTGTTTATTAGCAACTAAAAATAATAAGCGATTCCTAAAAATCCGAAATTTACCCGAGTCTCCGGTTTCATTAAAAATTCTCTCCACAAGTGGAGGTGTTCCGTCAGTGGTTGCAGAAATAGTTGCTTCATTAAAGCCAATTAAACACAAAGCAATACTATCTGAAACATCATCTACATCACAGGGTGATTGCGGTGCGGAAAATAGCTTGAAGAATTTATTAGCAAAAATAGTATCCCGGCGATTTTGTAAATCTTCCTTGGCTTCAGCAATTCCCACTTGGGCTTTTTCTTCGGCAATAATTTTATTAATTGATGGTTCTTCTTTAAAGCGAGCCAAAGTCGTGATGGGGTCGTCGTCCAAATACCAAGCAACTTTATTCAGTCTTTCTAGGACTGTATCCACAAATCCAATTTCTAACCCCGGTGTCAACAAAGATAAATTTAATTCAGCGCGACGAATACCAGATGCTGTCCCTTGGTTAATAGAATGTAAAAAAATAGTCCGGGCTACCCAGGTGGAAAAGGGAGGTTTACCCCCTGCTGACCATTCTGCATCTTGTAACTGGGCGTGGGCTTCCCTCCCGGTGGGATTATAAATATCAGCCTGGATTGTTATCCGCATCAAGGGACGTTCTAACCGGGAAGTTAAATCACTGGTAATTTCTTCCTCAATCCCCACTGGAATGTGGTGGGGATGAATTAAAGGTATCCAGTTTGTTAACTGGTGACTGGTGACTGGTGAGCTATTGTAACTTTGCCAAAGATAACCTATGAGTTTGGCAAATAACCGCAATGCGCCTCTAGTGCGTTGGAAGTTGGGAATGGAAGCGATTTTTTTAGTTAGTAAGTTAAATAGTTCTGGGTGAAAAGGATAACTCTGTTCGATGCTCTCAGCGTAACGCGCATCTTTACAACCATCCGGTAAGTTAATGCGACTAGCTTTATAACTTTGTAAATATTCCCTGGCTGCATTAGCAGCAGCACCGGGTTGAATACTGCTGAATATTCGTTGTTTGACAATATTATAAATTTCAATATCCGTACTAGGTTTGAGGATGCGTTCTTGACGGGAAGTGGCAGAAATTGCTTCCCGGATTTCCGTGGTTTCTTCCCCAAAACTGTCGCTAGAAGAAGCCAGGGTATAGACAAACACTAAGTTATTACAAGCTGCGGCTAAGTCCATCAAGGAGAATAAAAACGCCACAACTTGTCCTGCTAAATCACTGTTACCAACTATGGTGGCTTTGGCTGCTCGCAAATATCTGGCGATTTCGTCTAGGATAACCACTGTGGGTTGTCCTTGGAGTATCTTTTCTAAAACCACTGTTCCGGGACTAACTCGCTGTTCATCGGAACCTTTCAGTAAACTATAACCTTCTACACCACCAATTTGATAAGCAATTTCACCCCACAGGGTATAGGTGGTAATCCCAGTATCTTCATGATAAACCCCGTTTACTGGGTCAAGGTCTTGACAGGCTATGGCGGTTGCTTGAATTGGTCGGTGTGGAATTAAATTAACATCAGCAAATCGGTCTAATCCAGAAATATCCCGCCCATTTTTGGCAATGTGCCACAAAGCTATTTCATCGTGGGTTTTACCACCCCCAAAGCTTGTTTCTAAGCGAATAATAGGAGAACCAACACTAGCCCCCGTTAAACGCCCAAACACTTCAGAAATTAAAGTTTTTAAACCTTCAGTAGCAAAAGTATTGGCAAAAAACTCTTGGGGGTCTTGGTAGACACGGGGTGCTTTCCCCTCTACCACCAGTCGCAATTTGGCAGCAAATAATTCGGGAGCAAGTTCCCCTGCTAAGATTTCTTCCCTGGGAATGCAAGTTTTGAATACTGATGGAAGCATAGGACTAAGGAGATAGTTTATACTTATTGACTCACACAGTTAACTCTTCTGAAACTTCAACCACTAGCTCGACGGATTTATCATCTCAAAATCAGGACTTTCATTAAAAATTCAATACCCTTCAAACAGCTTGTAGAGAATTGTGAGTGCGTAAGTAATAAAGTTAAAGCTACACACAAACTATGTTTGACATACTAGCACTACTGCAATGACGGCTACCACAAATCGAAATAACATAACCGAGATTGTCTGAGCAAAAACATCAGCCATGGCCTCACTTTCCCTAGCTGATGCCAATACAAGCAAAGAAATTCATTACACTGAAGTTAGTTGCCATGCTAGGATTGATCCCATAAAGTCCATGACTGAACAAACTACTAGAATATGTATCCTTGGTGGAGGCTTTGGTGGTCTCTACACTGCCCTTCGCTTAAGCCAATTACCTTGGGAAAACGGCGAAAAACCTGAAATTGTCCTGGTTGATCAAAGCGATCGCTTTATATTTGCTCCTTTGCTCTATGAATTACTAACCGGTGAACTACAAACCTGGGAAATTGCCCCACCTTTTACAGAACTGCTACAAAGCACAGGAGTGCGTTTTTGTCAAGCTGTTGTCTCAGGAATTAATACAGAGCAACAACGGGTACAATTACAAGATGGGTTGGAAATCTCCTACCACCGATTAGTGTTGGCTTTGGGGGGAGAAACACCCCTAGACATGGTTCCAGGTGCCACATCTTACGCTTACCCATTCCGCAATATTAGCGATGCATATCGTTTAGAAGAACGTCTGCGAGTTTTAGAAGAGTCCGATGCAGAAAAAATTCGTGTAGCCATTGTTGGTGGTGGTTACAGTGGTGTGGAATTAGCCTGTAAGTTGGCTGATAGACTAGGAGAAAGAGGACGTTTACGCCTGATTGAAATTGGTGATGAAATTTTACGCACTTCCCCAGAATTTAACTGCGCAGCTGCCAAGAAAGCTTTAGAAGCAAAAGGCGTATTTCTGGACTTAGAAACCAAAGTTGAATCCATCCGTCAGGATACCATCTCCCTACAATACAAAAGTCAGGTGGATACAATTCCCGTGGATTTAGTAATTTGGACTGTGGGAACAAGGGTTGCACCTGTAGTCAAAACACTACCTTTAAAGCAAAATCACCGTGGTCAGATAACTACCACACCTACTTTACAAGTATTAGATCATTCAGAAATCTTTGCCTTGGGAGATTTAGCAGACTGTCATGATGCTGAAGGTCAACAAGTCCCCGCCACAGCCCAGGTAGCTTTTCAACAAGCCGATTATACTGCCTGGAATATCTGGGCTTCTCTGACTAATCGCCCTTTACTGCCTTTTCGTTACCAACAGCTAGGGGAAATGATGGCATTAGGCAAGGACAACGCCACCCTCACCGGTTTAGGTGTCAAATTAGATGGTTCTTTGGCATATGTCGCCCGTCGTCTTGCTTATCTCTATCGCATGCCAACTTTCCACCATCAACTCAAAGTTGGTTTTAATTGGCTAGTTCGTCCTATTATAGATACACTTTCTTAGTAGTATCTGGTGTATTCACCAAAATCTCACATCCCACATTCATAATTATACAAGGTTTGATGGAACCACCGAAAGTTATTCTTTTAGATGCTGTGGGCACACTCTTTGGGGTAAAAGGCAGTGTGGGCGAAGTTTACAGTCAACTAGCCAAGGAATTTGATGTTGAAGTTTCACCAGAAATATTAAACCAAACCTTTCTGGAAAGCTTTAAAGCATCACCACCACCAATATTTCCCAATGCGGAATTACAAGATATTCCTCAACAGGAGTTTCATTGGTGGCAGAAAATTGTCTTAAATACCTTTGCAAATGCTGGTGTTCTGGAAAAATTTGCTGATTTTCCTGGTTTTTTTAGTGAACTCTATATTCACTTTGGTACCGGGGAACCTTGGTTCGTTTATCCTGATGTATTGCCGTGTTTGACAGATTGGCGAAAACAGAACATTGAACTAGGGATATTGTCCAATTTTGATTCCCGTATTTTCTCAGTGTTGCAAAGTTTAGAATTGAGCAGTTATTTTTCCTCTGTCACCATTTCCACCCAAGCCCATGTAGCTAAACCTGATCCCCAAATTTTTGCCATGGCTTTAGCAAAACATAATTGTCCCCCTGAAGCAGCTTGGCACATTGGCGATAGTCTTGTAGAGGACTATCAAGGAGCCAAAGCTGCTGGCCTAAGGGGTATTTGGATTAATCGGGAAAAAACTTCTTGACCTATGTCGTCAACTCCTTACACCCCACCCCACAAGGGTAAGTTTTTTTACGTTGTGGTGAGGGTAAGACTTGGAAGACAAGGAGGTTTATGCCAATGTGTGTTTTTCCACACATTTAAAACTTATTAAAAGCAATCGATGGAGAAAAACAAAGGTGCTAACTATAGCAAAAACCGACGCGCCAGCATAAAACTAGAAATTGATTTAGCATCCACCGGGTCCCCTTGGAGAATAGCTTTCTCCAACTCCTCTGGAGTCATTAACACAGTTTCAATATCCTCATCTTCATCTTGTTTTGGCGGGTTGTCCAGCTTTGTCAAATCTCGCGCCAGAAAAGCATAAATAATTTCGTCAGAATAGCCAGGAGCCAGGAAAAATTCCCCTAATGTGTCCCACCTTTGGCTGGTGTAACCGGTTTCTTCCTCAATTTCCCGCTGTATTGTCTCCAAGGGATTTTCATTTTGTTCCAAGGTCCCGGCGGGAAACTCTAATATCCTTCTTTGAGTTGCAAAACGATACTGGCGCACAAGTACAAGTTTCCCCTCCGGGGTGACAGGTACGGCTAAAGCTCCACCAGGATGACGAATACATTCCCAATCTCCTTCTGATTTGTTAGGTAAACGCAGGCGATTGACTTCAAAATCAAACTTGCGACCTTTGTAAAACAAGCATCGTTTCAGTAGTTGTGGTAATTCTCTACCTAATGGCATAGTAAACTTTTCTTCAGGGTACATATACATACAACACTGTTCTTGAGTAAAAACAGTATTTTTTATATTTATGGGTAGTAAATTTAAGTAATGGCGTTTAATAAATGTACATCACAACAGTCCACCTCTTTAACTAAATCTCTAATTCTACGCTGAGAAATTGGTTCCACCCAATCTGGGGCAATTTCTGCCAGGGGTATTAAGACAAAAGCCCGCCATCGCATTCGGGGATGGGGAATCTGGAGTTGGGGCGTATCCATGATTAAATCCTCGTACAACAACAAATCTAAATCAAGCGATCGCGCACCCCAGCGCTCTTGACGTACCCGCCCAAATTGTTCTTCAGTTGCCAATAAAGTCTCCAATAGCAAATATGGTGGCATTTGCACTTGTAATATGGCGCAACCGTTTAAATAATCTGGCTGGGGTGGACCTACCGCTTTAGTTTTATACCAACTGGATTTAGCTTGTAGCTTAATTCCAGGTGTTTTGGCTAACTTCTCAATAGCCGCTTCTAAAATGTTATGAGAATCACCAAGATTACTACCGAGGGCAATGGCAGTAACTTTATCTGTAGTACCTTCACTAGATACCTTTAATGAACTTGCTGGGTTGAACAATTAGCTAAAACTGGTGTATTAATACTTACAAAAAATTAACGAATTTCCCTAAAATATTCTTATCTATTACTGAATTCAGTTAATTATTTATAGGCTAATATACTAACACAACCATGGTGCGCTAACCCAAAGAATGTTATGCAGCCAATTTCATCTAAGTGAGATGTACAACACCAGGGAGGATGGTTACCCCACAAGATTTATCATCTTGAAAGTTGTACTTCTTTTACTTCTAAAGTGCTGTATGTTGGGTAAGTCTTAGGTATTTCTAGAGGAGACATAATCTGGGAAAGCTCACCTCCTAGTTCAAGCAAAAATCAACCAATTTTATGAACTTTGATAAGGAGGAAATGCCATTGACCCCTGGTAATCATTACGAGGATGAAGCAGCTAAAAATCAGAGCTTACCACCCACAAGATTTATGATATCAAGGCAGTTATGGAGTCAAATTAACCGTGTCTCCTCTGGAATACATAGTGTATTTGGAAACCGCAATAGACTTTTTTATCGTACCATCTGGTTTTGGGCAAGTTTGGGCATAGGTATTACTGTAGGTGGCACAATCATTGGCTTACAGTACTTTATCGGCAGAATAGATCAAACTTTGCCAGATAAATCCCAACTGCAAGTAGCCAGCCGAGGGGAAACCTTAACCATCAAAGCCGTTGATGGAACCATATTACAACAACAAGGTGAAGCCACCAGGAAAACACTGAGAATAGAACAAATACCTGAAGAACTCAAACAAGCCTTTATTGCCTCAGAAGATAGAAGATTTGCCAATCATCATGGTGTTGATGTTCAAGGAATTCTCAGAGCAGCTTGGAATAATTTGCGATCGCACACTGTAGTAGAAGGTGGTAGCACCATTACCCAACAGCTAGCCCGAATTCTGTTCCTCAAACCAGAGCAAACAATCTGGCGCAAACTCAAAGAAATCCGTCTAGCTCAGAAAATGGAGCAAGAGTTGACCAAAAACGAGATTCTGGAACGTTATCTCAACTTGGTTTATCTAGGCTCTGGAGCTTATGGTGTAGCAGATGCTGCCTGGGTATACTTCGGTAAAACCGTAGATGAACTCACACTAGCAGAAGCAGCAATGATTGCGGGATTAGCTCCGGCTCCCAGTTTATACTCCCCAGTGCAAAATCCCACAGTTGCAATACAAAGGCGAAATATGGTGTTGCAGCGCATGTATAAAGACAAATTAATTACAGCAGTGGAAAGACAAGCATCTGCTCAAGAATCCCTCAACCTGAATAGTAATTTTCCCCAACGCCTAGAAGTAAAATTTCCTTACTTTGCCAGTTACATCCTTCAAGAATTACCCAAGTATGTTTCCCCTGACCTAATGAAACACGGAGGTCTAGTAGTGGAAACCACCCTGAATCCCACTTGGCAAGAAGCCGCAGAAGCCGCAGTTACTAAAACACTAAAAAATCAAGGTCGCTGGCAGAACTTTACCCAAGGAGCCTTAGTAGCCATAGACCCCCGCAATGGTGAAATTCAGGCCATGGTGGGAGGCAAAGACTTTAGTAAAAATCAGTTTAATCGAGTTACCCAAGCAAAACGTCAGCCAGGCTCAACATTTAAGGGATTTGTCTATGCCGCAGCCATAGCTACAGGTAAAAGTCCTTACGACACCTATGTGGATGCACCTTTTGTCGTTGATGACTACGAACCAAAAAATTACGGTAGAACTTTTCGTGGTTCCATGACCATACAAGATGCCCTCACCCGTTCAGTTAATGTAATTGCAGTAAAGGTATTGCTGGATGTGGGATTTGAGCCAATTATTAATACTGCCCGCAACTTGGGGATCAAATCACAACTCCAGCCCACCTACTCCTTAGCCCTGGGTTCACATGAAGTAAACCTGCTGGAATTAACCAATGCTTACGGCAGCTTTGCCACCCAAGGAATGTACATAGAAGCCCATGGCATTCGCCGTATCCTCAACCGACAAGGAGAAGTAGTTTGGTCAAATAATTTCCAACACCACCGAGTTCTTGACCCCACCACCGCCGCAATTATGACCTCCATGCTCCGCAACGTTGTGGAAGCCGGCACTGGGGGACCTGCCCAATTAAGGAACAGACCCGTGGCAGGCAAAACAGGAACCTCTGACGAAGCCCGGGATTTGTGGTTTATTGGTTACATTCCTCAACTAGTCACAGGTGTTTGGTTCGGTAATGATAACAACCGTCCCACATCAGGCGGTAGTGGCAGTGCTGCTTACACTTGGCACCAATTTGTGGCAAAAGCAGTGGAGGGAATGCCCGTAGAAAAATTCCCCGACAAACCTAAACTAAAAGGTCGCCTAGGTAGTATTAAACCCAAACCTATCAAAGCTAAATCAGTACAGCATCCCTAGCCATTTATAGGTGAGTTTTTCCATCTTTGATCTCAAGTATTTGAGCATATACAAAGGGGTTAACCAAGGTTAACCCCTAATTATTTGACAGCAATCAACTTGATTTTTTGTAAAAGGACTTAGTTATTACTCATCCTTTGACGTGTATCAATGGTACTCAAATTTTTCAGGATGTGTCCACGTTGTTTTGAGCTATGTCAAAGTTTCCACTGAAAATCAACAGGGACACATTGAGATTTTGTTATCAAAGCTGATATATTTTTTCTCTAATCAGCGAAGGGGTCAACTCCCATGTTTACAACAGCATTTCGCAAAACTGTAATTTGTTGACCAAAATCAAGTTCCTTAATAGCTTCTAGTAATTGTATGACCTCCGCACATGGCTTGTAGCTGGAAGGAATTGGCGCAACTAAGCCTTGGGCCATCAATTCTGACAATTCAAACCAAAAAGCCAATTTTGTATTAACGCTCCAAATTCCATAGGAACGGCTAATTTGTGTATTTCTTTTAGCAGCTATGTCTCGCATCACCTCTAACTGTTGAGTATGAGACATTTGCTTGATTTGATTGAGTACACCCTCAGCAAACTGCATACGTGCAGCCCCTGGGGCAGCAGGGGTAATAGAACGACCCATTTCAGTGTACACACACCATAGTAGCGCTAGCTGGTCGTCAACACTAAGAGACTTAAATGACGTGGTGGTGGCGGTAACACCGTTTTCCCAATTGGTGCTGGAATCAAAAATGTTAGTAAATCGATTTGATTCTGTTGTAACGTTCATATTTTTACCCAAAATTTTTGGTAAGTGTCCACTCAACTATTTGTCGAATTGAGACCCATGTCCTTATGTAGACAAAAGTTGAGCTTTAGAGGATACCCCAGAAGTGAAGGAAACCTTTACCAGAGAATAATTCGATTAGAGCTGCTGCTAAAAAACCGATCATTGCTAGACGACCGTTCCAATTTTCGGTTTGAGGAGTAAATCCCCAATTCCAACCGTTGCGGTTTTCTGTAGCTTGTGTTGTTGTTTTCATGGTTAACTTTTTCGCTGGGAGTTGGTGCAGGTTTTTCTTTCCCCTGTTAAGTAATATAACAGATATTTTAAAAAATGTAACAAAACCTTGCAAAAGAGTTTCTAATACTATCCATAACAATGCAATATAATTGGTAAATACCAAGATCCTCGGATTGTTCATTGGGTTCCCTAGGTTACTACTCTGTTGCTACCCTCCGAGCTATCCTCAACTTGGCGGAACGCGATCGCGGATTCTGAGCCAATTCTTCCTCGCCAGCAGTGATTGGTTTTTTAGTCAAGACCTGTAACAAAGAAGAATTGCGTAAACCATGCTTCACCAGACGATCTTCCAAACTGTGAAAACTGATGATGGCAATTCTACCCCCAGGAACCAAAGCATCAGGTGCTTGGGCCAAAAAAGTTTCTAAAGACTTTAACTCATCATTGACCACAATTCGCAACGCTTGAAAAACCCGTGTAGCGGGGTGAATCCGACCATAGCGATATTGACGGGGAACACCATAGGCGATGGCCTCAGCTAATTCTGTAGTAGTTTGAAATGGTCGTCTTTCAACGATGCGTTTGGCAATGCGGCGGGATAGTCGTTCTTCACCGTATTTAAAGAAAATATCTGCCAATTCTGCCTCATCCCACTCATTAATCACATCAGCAGCCGTTAAAGATTGTCGCTGATCCATTCGCATATCTAGATTTGCGGTGTGGCGAAAGCTAAAACCTCGGGATGGTTGGTCTAAATGGTAAGAACTCACACCCAAATCAGCCAAAATACCATCAAAACTGTGAGGGGTATATTTATAAGTCGAAAAATTGCTGAGAATCAACTCCACCCTGTCACCAAACTCAGCCAAGTGTTTTTGCGCCGCTAGCAAAGCATCCTGATCTTGGTCAATGGCCGTCAGCCGCACATCAGGTGCAGCGTCTAAAATCAAGCCACTGTGACCACCACCCCCCACTGTTGCATCCAAATAATGACCGCCGGGACTTACGGCCAAGCCCTCAATGACCTCTCGGCTTAAAACTGGCACATGAAGAAATTCCTGCGCCTCAATTCCCTGAATCTCAAGCTCCATATAATAATAGTTGAAGAAGTGAAACAAATTGAAACATCAAGTACAATCCCCTCGCTGCCACCCCCTCTCCAACATACTCTGTATGGGTGATAGATGTAGACGCTCCTAGAGCGACTTCTCAATAATATTTCCCCTACAAATTTTGGCAGACACGAACAATCGAGTCTGGTGGGCTTTATGCGGTTCAAGTTGAAATTTTTATAACGGGAGAACAAGGAATTTATGGCAAGACTAGAAACCCGCACCGAACCTATGGTGCTGAATATGGGGCCACATCACCCCTCTATGCACGGGGTTTTGCGGTTAATTGTCACACTGGATGGGGAGGATGTGGTTGATTGTGAACCTGTCATCGGCTATCTGCACCGGGGAATGGAAAAAATTGCTGAGAACCGTACTACTGTCATGTACGTCCCTTACGTTAGTCGTTGGGATTACGCCGCAGGTATGTTTAACGAAGCAGTCACCGTCAACGCCCCAGAGCAACTCGCCGGTGTAGCCGTCCCCAAACGCGCCAGCTACATCCGGGTAATTATGCTGGAACTGAATCGAATTGCCAACCATTTGCTGTGGTTTGGCCCCTTTCTCGCCGATGTAGGCGCTCAAACTCCGTTCTTTTACCAGTTCCGAGAACGGGAAATGATTTATGATTTGTGGGAAGCAGCCACAGGATACCGGATGGTAAACCACAACTACTTCCGTGTTGGTGGTGTAGCAGTTGACTTACCCTATGGTTGGGTAGATAAATGTTTAGATTTCTGCCACTACTTCCTCCCCAAAGTAGACGAATACGAACGCCTTGTCACTGACAACCCCATCTTCCGCCGTCGCGTTGAAGGTATTGGTACTATTACTCGCGAACAAGCAATTAACTGGGGACTATCTGGCCCTATGTTACGCGCATCTGGGGTGAAATGGGATTTACGCAAGGTTGACCATTACGAATGTTACGACGATTTTGACTGGGACATACAGTGGGAAACAGCCGGGGATTGCTTTGCCCGTTACGTTGTGCGGATGCGGGAAATGCGTGAATCTGTCAAGATTATTCGCCAAGCAATTAAAGGACTACCAGGAGGCCCCTACGAAAACCTAGAAGCCAAGCGCATGGCCGCAGGCAAAAAATCAGAGTGGGATGCCTTTGATTACCAATACATCGGCAAAAAAGTTTCACCTAGCTTTAAAATCCCTAAAGGTGAAATTTATGCCCGTGTGGAAAGCGGTAAAGGTGAACTGGGAATTTATCTAGTTGGCGATGATAACGGCTTTCCTTGGCGCTGGAAAATTCGCCCGGCTGATTTTAACAACCTGCAAATTGTCCCGGAATTACTACGAGGGATGAAGGTTGCAGATATTGTCGTCATTCTCGGCAGTGTTGACGTGATCATGGGATCTGTAGATAGATAGCACCAGGGAATAGGGACTGGGAATGAGTCATTGGTGAAGAGAAAATTACAATCCATCCCTCCCCCAGTCCCTAATCTCTCTCTGAAGAAACTTCCAAATTAAAAAAACATCCAATAACCTAACAAAATAAACCTCTTTTTTCTGAGAAATTCCTCGTACATCAGTAAACATCACCGAAACCATTAATATGAGAAACATTAGCCTATGGAGAAGATATTTTAAAAGTTATGATTAATGTGTCAAACATTGTTTTAACCGCCTTCCCCGTTCCCTAAGACGAAAATTACCCATTGATAAAGTT
The DNA here is from genome assembly GCF_029891685.1 of Umezakia ovalisporum Ak1311. Lineage (NCBI taxonomy): Bacteria > Bacillati > Cyanobacteriota > Cyanophyceae > Nostocales > Nodulariaceae > Umezakia > Umezakia ovalisporum. Next base: position 18,434 of record NZ_JANQDJ010000055.1, read on the forward strand.
ATAAAACAACCTCTGAAACTCACTAACTAACCTTGCCATCCATGCCTCTGTCGCGCATAGTCACGCTGATTGTTGGTTTAATCCTCATTTTGGGATTAAGCCTCTGGCTGATTGATTCCCTCTCTCGGCTTTACTGGCAGTTGTCTTATTCTCCACTGCTGGGCAATTTGCTGCTGTTATTGCTGGTTTTGTTAATAGGAGGCTTGGTCGCCGCCTTCGTTTATTATGTGTTGATACTTCAAACTGGGGAACAGCGATGGCGCCGCCAACGCCTTTCAGTTACATCTGCCAAAATTCCCGCTGGTAAATCCGATGCAGCTTCCACAACTTTACAAGCTGTCAAGCAACAAGTGGCTCAAATTCAAGATGAAGTTGCACGACAAGCTTTATTAAGTAAATCACGGGAAATTGAAGTCAACCTGGCACGGGGAGAAATTCAAGTAGTTGTATTTGGTACAGGAAGTGCCGGCAAAACTTCTTTAGTCAATGCTATTATGGGGCGGATAGTAGGTCAGGTAAATGCCCCCATGGGAACTACTCAGGTGGGGGAAACTTATTGTTTACGCTTAAAAGGATTACAACGCAAAATTTTAATTACCGATACCCCAGGGATTTTAGAAGCCGGGGTGGAAGGAACGGAAAGGGAACAACTAGCCCGAGAACTAGCAACTTCGGCAGATTTACTGTTGTTTGTGGTAGATAATGACTTGCGCCGCTCTGAATATGAACCTCTACGCAGTTTGGCAGAAATTGGCAAGCGATCGCTTTTGGTTCTTAACAAAACTGACTTATATACAGAGGAAGATAAAGAATCTATTCTCGCCCAGTTACGTCAACGAGTGCGGGGATTCATTGCTCCAAATGATATAGTAGCCATGGCCGCTAATCCCCAAACAGCACAACTAGAAAATGGCGAAATTTTCCAGCCAGAACCGGATATTGTACCTTTGCTGCGGCGTATGGCGGCGATTTTACGGGCTGAGGGGGAAGATTTGGTAGCTGATAATATTCTCTTGCAATCCCTACGCCTGGGAGAAGAAGCCCGAAATCTAATTGACATCCAGCGTCGCCGTCAAGCTGACAAGATAGTGGAACGGTTTCAGTGGATTGGTGCAGGTGTGGTATCAGTTACCCCTCTACCAGTTGTAGATTTACTGGCAACAGCAGCTGTGAACGCTCAAATGGTGGTAGAAATTGCCAGAGTTTACGGTTGTGAATTGAACATGGAACGGGGCAAAGAGTTAGCTCTTTCCTTGGCCAAAACCATTGCTAGTTTAGGTATAGTCAAGGGAGCAATTCAATTGCTATCTACTGCTTTGCAATTTCATCTTGCCACCTTTGTCATTGGTAGAGCAATTCAAGGTGTGACAGTAGCTTACTTAACACGAATTGCTGGTAAGAGTTTTATCGAATATTTTCGCCATGACCAAGATTGGGGTGATGGCGGTATGACTGAGGTAGTAAAAGAACAATTTAAGCTCAATGGCCGAGATGAATTCATTAAGGCTTTTATTCAAGAAGCCATCGCCCGTGTGGTACAACCTTTGACCAAGAACTCGGAAGTTATAGAACATGATCAAGAAGCCAAAAGTTAGGATGGCCAATACCAACAACTAACTTCTTTGAGGAACTAAAGCTAAAATGGTTAATTTTCAAGACATCTGCAAAAACTAGTGATGTTAGCAAACCTATTAAAAGCACTTATTAAGTAACCAGCTTATGAAGCATCACATGACCGGTCAATTACTACAAGCACGTTACCAAATCCTCCACAGCCTAGGTAAAGAGGTATTTGGACAGACATACATGGCCGTAGATAACTATGCCCTAGACCCAGAAAATGCCAAGTGTGTAATTAAAAACTTAAAAGGCAAGAGTTTTCCACCCAGCTACTTAGACACTTTAAGATTATGCTTTGCTAAGGAAACAACACCCTACGTACTCCAACTTCTGGGAAGCCATTCCCAAATTCCCAAATTAATCAGCTGCTTTGAAGAAAATGAGCAATTTTATCTGGTACAAGAATTTGTAGAAGGGCACTCATTAAGTGCAGAATTACCCATTAACCAAGATTGCAGATGTAATTGGACTGAAAAAGAAGTTGTAGAATTTTTGGCAGAGATATTGGGAATTTTAGAATTTATTCACGCTCAAGGCATCATCCATTGTGGCATTAAACCAGAAAACTTAATCAGGCGTACCATTGATGACAAGTTAGTTTTAATTGACTTCAGTTCTATCCAATCTGTTAATTTGGGATTAGATGGGGAATTACCTATTTATGAAATTCCTCTCACCTCACTGGGGTACATACCCCCAGAGCAATTTATTGGTCAAACCCAGCCCAACAGTGATATTTATGCTCTAGGAATGATTGCCATTCAAGCTTTAACAGGCCTAGAACCACTCCAACTAAAAGTAGACCCTAAAACGAGAGAAATTCTTTGGCATACTCCAGATATATCAGTTAATGAGGATCTAGCCGTTGTTCTCAGTCACATGATTCGCTATGACTACCAATATCGCTTTCATTCCGCCGGTGAAATACTACATATACTCAAACAACTGTTTGGGGAAACTAAAATAAAGCCCTCTCCTGAAAAAATCCATCAGCTCTATGAAAAAACAACTATTGAAGCTGATAACACACAGCAACAATCTCACTTAAGGCAATTATCCCCACTGCTCACAAGAATCAAAGTAGGTTTGGCGGCTAATTCTTTATTGATGGGATTTGGAATATACTCTGTCATCCGTAACTCTCCAACATATTCAGAAACAGAAACTTTACATAAAGCAAGAGAAGAATATCAAACGGGAGATTTACAAAAAGCACTCGCTTTAGCTCAATCAATTCCCCCTTACAGCAATGTCTATCCAGAGGCTCAAGCCACCATGGAGGAATGGGAACAGCAATGGCAATTTGCTACCAAAAAATACGAAATAGCTGAACAAGCTTTAAAACAGGGTAAATGGTCAGATGTCTTGGCTGTTGCTCCCCAAGTACCAAATATTTTATATTGGCAATCTAAAGTAGATAAACTGGTGCAGCAAGCAAAATTTGCTATCGAAAGACAAACATACATTTTGTTATCACAAGCCTACGGGAAGGCCACAGCTAAAGATTTTTCCACCGCTATAGAATACCTGGGTCAAATTCCTCAAGAAAGTTCTTCTGCTGGTTTAGTTCAAGAAAAATTGGTGGAGTACAATCAAAAGCGCCAGATTAGAGCAGCTTATTTTTTGCATAGTGCTAATGTCAAAGCACATCAAGGTGACTTTAATGCAGCTGTAGATTTTCTCCGCAAAATTCCTAAAAATACTTCAGTTTACCCTCAAGCTCAGATTAAACTCCATGAATACACTCAAAAACAGCAATTACAAATTCAAAGTAAAAATGTGGTTTTCCATTTCTCAACTACTAAAAATGACAAATTTCAACCAGAAAATCATCTACAAGAGGTGAATATTCCTTAGTTAAATTGCATACCGAACTTTTTTATTTAGTTTCTCTTAACTACCCCACCCATGAATTCCGTGGTTCCATTAGTTCACATTGAAAACTTGATGGCGACTTAACCCCCATGGACTTTTACCAAGTTTTAATGTTTGGTTAGCCAATGTGCCATGTAAAGATTTACGGTGAGCAACTTGTTCACATTCTATGCCGCAGTTAATTTGCTGTATCTTTTACATCTTAAAATTGAGAATGGTAGGTAAAATGATGGACTGTAATTTTTCAACTGACAATTTCTTTTGAGCTTCTTTACGAGCCTCAATTGCTTCTCGATAATCAGGCTGGTATTTTAGAGCTTGGTCATAAGATGCAATGGCATCTTGATATCGTTGTAAATTAAATAAAGCATTACCTCTGCTATACCAACTTTGAGCATGATTGTTTCGATGACGAACTGCTTTATCGTATGATGCCATCGCTTCTTGATATTTCTGTAAAACATATTGAGAGTTTCCCAAATTATACCAAAGTTGATAATCATTGCTTTTAATGGTTGCGGCTTGCTGATAAGATTCTATTGCTTCTTCATAGCGTTGGCTTTTATGCAATGCCCAACCCCGACCATACCACGCTTGATAGTCCTTGGGGTTCTTTTTTATCCCTTGATTAAATGATTCAATTGCTTGTGGATAGCGACGTAAAATCATTAAGACATTACTTCTAGAAGACAAAGCAGGGTAAAAATTTGGTATGTGTTGTATTGCTTTCTCATAAGCTTTTAAGGCATATTCATAGCGATTTAAACTAAATAAAGAATTCCCCATACTATACCAAGCTAGCCCATAATCTGGCTTCAACTCAATAGCTGTTTCGTAGGCGTTAATTGCATCATCGTATTGGTTTAATTTATGAAATGCTAACCCCATACTATACCAAGGTTCATAATACTTAGGTTCTAGTTCTATCGCTTTTTCATAAGATTGAATCGCATTATTATATTGCTTTAAATTACTAAAAATTTTTCCTTTCGCATTCCATATTTCTGGGGAAGTATCATTCAATTGTAATGCTTTGTCAAAAGAAGCGATAGCTTCGGGATAGCGATGTAAATTTCCCAATACAAAGCCGCGACCACTCCATGCTTCTACATCATCTGGCTGAATTTGAATTGCTTGGTCGTATGCTGCTAGCGCATCTTCATACTTTTTTAACTCAGACAGTGTTTTACCTTGACCATTCCATCCGGGAACATAATCCGCTCTAATACTCACTGCTTCTCGAAAAGCTGCTAGTGCATCTTCATAGCGTTGTAATTCAAACAGTGTACTTCCTTGTTGAGATAAGGCCACGGCCTTATTAGCATTAATCGTTTTAACAATAAATAGCGAAGCTATAGCACTGATTCCCAATAAAAATATTGCCAATAATAGTTTCAGTAATATACCTTTTTTGTAGCGATTAAATTCAAAATTCTGAAATAGCGGGCGCCATTGGAGTGATAAACCAGTATTTACTGGTAATGGCGGACTCAAGATCACAGTCCCAGATGATGGTTGCATTAATTCTTGCAGTGCTTGCAATGCCACAGTGGCGTTAGCATAACGTTGACGGAAATCATAACATACCATTTCATCGATAAATTGGGCAAACTCTGGCGAAACAGTAGCGTGATTTTGCCAGATAATTTCATTGGTATCAATGTCAATTTCTAATTGGTCTGGTAATAATCCTGTCAGGGCTTGAATGGCAATTATGCCCACCGCATAGATATCACTGCTAAACTTTGGTGTACCCTGGGCTTGTTCTCCGGGTAAATATCCGGGAGTACCGATAGCAACAGTGGATTTAGTTTGACCTTGAGAGTTAATCACCTGGGTAGCAATTTGCTTAACCGCGCCAAAGTCGATTAAAACTAACTTGCCATCTTGTTCACGTCTGAGTAAATTTTGCGGATTAATATCTCGGTGAATGACTTTGTGTTGGTGAACAAATTCTAAGATTGACAAAATTTCTTGCACCAGAGAAACAACCTGTTGTTGACTGAGGATTTTTCCTGGTGTTAACTCTTGACTCAGGTTATGACCGGGGATAAATTCTTGTACTAAATAAAACTCCGCATTTTCTTCAAAGTACGCCAAAAGTTGGGGAATGCGGTCATGAATTCCTAATTTATACAAAACTTGTGCTTCTGTTTGAAACAAACGCCTAGCTGTTTCCAAGTTTACTGGGTCATTGGCTAGGGGTTTGAGTTTTTTGACAACACACTGAGGTAATCCAGGTAAGTGAGTATCACAAGCCACAAAAGTTTTACCAAATCCCCCATCTCCTAAGTGGCTAATAATTTGGTATCTTCCAACAAGTGTGTTTCCCAGCATCTCCTTTACCTAGTTGAGTGCATTGTTACCTGATTCCAATCTTGCCACAAATTAATTGAAACCGGGAGATAAGGTGGAACCAGGGAAAAAGTTTACTGACAATTTACAATGGCAAATTCCAAATTTACAGCGCATTTTATCCCAGTAGGTACAAGGGCAACCACCATGCCCACCCCACGAAATTTATGATATTAAGGATTGCTGTATATGATTCCTATTAGTGATACTATTCCCATTCGCAATAAACCAATTATTATCTATTGGCTCATCGGCATTAACATTGCTATATTCCTATGGCAACTTCAACTAGAGTTTAGTGGAGAATTAGGATATTTCATCAACACTTGGGGTTTGGTTCCTGACCAAATTACCACTGCAATTACTAATGCTATCTACTTTAATCCAGCCGCTTGGGTAGTAGTTTTTTGGCGTTCAGCTTCCTGTTTTTTGGCGATGTTTCTCCACGGTAGTTTTAGTCAAATTTTAGGCAATCTACTATTTTTATGGGTTTTTGGTAAAACTGTGGAAAACTTGATTGGACACAGACTTTTTCTGGGACTATATCTGAGTGGGGGGATAATTACAGCAATAACACAAATTATCTTAGCACCGAGCTTGACAATACCATTAATTGGAGCAAATGGTGCGATCGCTGCTATTTTAGGAGCTTATGTATTTAAGTTCCCTAGAAAGAAAATATATACCATTTTTCCTCTCCTAATTCTGTATATTCCCGTAGAGATGCCAGCGTACTTTTATCTTATGTGGTGGTTTATACAACAGTTTTTCTACGGAATTGGCAGCTTACACATACCTCCCTCTGGTGTAAATCCACTTAGCTTAGGCCATTGGGCACAATTGTTAGGATTATTGATTGGTGGGGGTATTATGGCATTTCATCAATCATCTCGGATGTGATCTGATTTTTCCATCGGTAGTTAAATTTTTACTCATTTTTGTCACCGGAACAACTATGCCAGACATGAATTGATGGGGCGCTCTTTTGATGGGGGTAAATCCCTGTCGAACATAAAATCCTTCAGCATAAAGACTAGCAGTGGTGACGACTTTATCTATACCTTGCTTTGCCGCTTCCTGGCAAAAATGTGCCACCAATGCTCGCCCTATGCCTTGACCTTGATAATAGGGATGCACGTACAGTGTGATCAGTTCATCAACAATGAAACTAGCAAAAGCTCTGACTTGACTATTCCCAACAGCAACCCAAAAAATTTGGGCTTGCATGTCATGTAAAATATCTTTAGCATTAGGCTGATGCCGATAATTACGCCAAGCCAACAGCTGCTTTCTGGTGTAGAAAGTTGTGGGAAGAGCTTTGATGGCAGCAATATGAATTGCACTCATCACCCATGCGTCTGTTTTTTCTGCCAGTCTAAGATAGACATTATCCATCATAATAGTATCAGCAAGAAAAGAGGTAATTCCCAGCCCCAGGCTTAAGCCTGTGGGCTGGTCTTATTTTTCTGTCTCTTTCCCAGGTTTGGGGGAATTCTTTTTCAGAATGGGTTTTTGGGTATTGTTGGCAGGCTTTTTATAATCCTTTTGGGATGGTGGCGGCACAGCAGCTTTATTTTTTTTAGACTCTTGCAGCGCTGTAGCTTTATCCTTTTTGGATGCTTTAAGAAATCTGGGTGCAGTTTCTTGGGGTGGAGCTAATAGTGCAACAAAACCAAAGACATTACGCCCAGGCAAAAATTTTGCCTTCAGGGAAACAAATACTGGATGTCCTTGTTCTTCTTTTTCCGCTTTGGGGTTAAATCTGAAGGGTTTTACCGGGGCGTCCTTCCAGAACAAAGGCAAATGACTAGCCTTCATAAATTTCACCTTTCTAGTTGGCTCTGCCTGCTTGATATATTCAAGTCTTTCACGAGTAAAGTTACGGAAAACAGAAATGCAAGGAGTTTGACAGACGGGAATAAATTGCCATAGTCCTGAGAATTTAAACTCGTTGTCTTCTAACTCTCCTGAAACTGTCTGTTGTTCTCGACCTCTGTCGAAACCAACTAGCTGAAAAGTCATACTATGGGGTTGATCCTTCCGGGGAAAATGAATTGCTTTAGGATAAACAACTAACCTAAAAGTATGGTTGCCAGTGGTTTCTATTTCTTTAGTAAGAGCGTCAAATACTTTGCGTTTTTGGGGAATATAGAAAAGAGGGTACTCAAAGTTACCAATGGTAACTGTATTTTTACCATCAGAATTTAAGTTAACATCCCCAACAATTACCCCAATAGCTTGAAATATTGCTCCTGGCTCTTCAATCTCTTCCTGCGGTTCAACATCAATATTTACTTCTTCAGGTTCAGGTGGGGTTTGAAGTTGAGTTTCAGCCTCATTTGGATCATTGGGGATAGGTTCAGTAGATGACATAATTGTTAGTTTTTTTGTTCGAGCAATAATTTTTTGAGATACAAGCGGCATTTGACAGGCTGAAAAATCCCATAAGTATACACCAAACCATGTGATACACAAGTTGCTAGACTAACCTTGGTGGTAAAGTAGTGACCGATGGGAGCTATTCTACCTAAACAAAAGCTAGCTTATGCTAACACCAACAAACTACCTTTAAGTTAACGCTCTGTTTCTGTCAGGGGTATAGCCAGGTAACTTACTCAGTAAATCATTTTAACAATATCGGCGTAAGTCCCCATCTATGGGAATGTTAGGTGGGCATATCAGCCGGGTAATGACCCTTCTATCTCCCAAAAATATCAACCGCTCTTTGGTTGGTGAGTGGGATAAATTTAGAGTGGTTTACAGCTTCTTTTTACGAATTACGAATTAGTATCTGCCATGAATAAATACTTTCGCTCCAATATCCATGCAATGGCTAGCTATATCCCTGGTGAACAGCCTCAACCTGGCGTTGAGATGATTAAACTCAACAGTAATGAAAATCCCTATCCTCCCTCCCCTGGGGTGCTAGCTGTGTTAAGGAATATTGAAGGGGAGTGGTTACGACGATACCCAGAACCTTTAGGAGGAGAATTTCGGCGAGGGGTAAGGGAAGTTTTGGGGGTTCCTACTGATTGGATTATTGTTGGTAATGGCAGCGATGAAATTTTGAACTTAGTGATGAGAGCCTGTACTGAACCGGGGAAAAAGGTAGTTTACCCCATACCGACTTACGTATTGTATATGACTTTAACTCAAATGCAGGCGGCGGAATTAGTGGAGATTCCCTATGGTGTAGATTACAAATTACCTTTGTCAGAGTTAATTGCTGCTAACGGAGCTGTAACATTCATTGCATCACCCAATAGCCCTTCGGGACACATAGTACCAATCAGCGATTTACGAACATTAGCCAGCTGTTTATCTGGGGTTTTAGTAATTGATGAAGCATATGTGGATTTTGCAGAAGACAATGCACTCGCTTTGGTCAAGGAATATGACAATGTAATTGTGATTAGGACACTTTCTAAAGGTTACTCTTTGGCAGGGTTACGCCTGGGTTTTGGTGTGGCAAATCCTCAACTCCTGGATGGATTGTTTAAGGTCAAGGATAGTTATAACATTGATGCCATCGCTTGTGCATTAGGAACGGCTGCTATTACCGATCAAGTTTATAAAAATGCTTGTGTGGCAAAAATTAAAGCATCACGCACTCAACTAGCCACGGACTTAAAACAATTAGGTTTTCATGTTTGGGATTCTAATACTAACTTTTTGTTGGTACAGCCTCCCCAAGAAAATGCCCAATATCTGTATCAACAGCTGAAAGAACGACAAATTTTAGTGCGGTATTTCCCTCATCCAGGACTGGATAATAAATTACGCATTACTGTGGGTACGGATGCACAAAATCAAGTGTTGGTGGAGAGACTGAAGGAAATTTGTTTTTAGTTAGGATCTGATGAATCCCGGATCACAAACTCTTAAAATAGTGGATTACAGCATGAGCAATGGCTTCATTCCCATTCTTGGCTAGAAGTTGGGGTTGCTTTCGCTGTTGCGGTGGTTGATGGATAAAATCCCAATTACCGTGAAAAAATTCTGTTGGGGTGAGAATTTGATGTTCATTGTAATTAACAATACCTTCCAACAAAAAGCTAGCTTCAGCAAAGTCATTTCGTGGAATGGTAACCATGGGTATATCAAGTTTTGTTGCTTCCGCAAAAGTTCCATAACCAGGTTTAGAAATAACACGTCCACAAATAGGCATAAAATCTACAGGACGGTATTTGCTGTTACTGATTTTGCAGACATTAGGTAAATCAGGGGCAGATTTATCAAAGATAATAAATTGCCAATGGGGAAAGTAGTGTAAATTTTTGTAGGGAATTTGTTGTAAACCTAAACCCCCAAAGGTGAGCAAAATCGTTTTTTCTTTGGGTGCAGTGATTCCCCAAGTACTCCGTAATTCATCAGCAGAGTAACGGGGATAACCACCAGTTAAACCCGTATCTGTAATATTATTGAATGCTGACATAGGTTCATGAAAAGGTAAACGAAACAATTTTTCGCTTTGGGAATAACATTCACTAATCCAATCAGCAATGGTAATAAATTCACCCCCCCAATCTCGGTAGATTAAATCCCAACCAAAATTACTCATCATCCAACAAGGAATATTTACTGCTTGAGCAAACAAAGGAGCTAAAAATGGAATATCTGCCAATATTAAATTCACACGATTTTGGCGGATAAAATTGACTTCTGAGGCAATGAAGGAATTTTGATGTTTTTGAATGTCAAGCAACTTTGCTAAGGTAGCTTCTTTATCCATTGTTAAGCTATCTGACTGAACCACACCTAAATCAAAAGCGCGGGGACGATGGATAAAGTCACCTTCTATATAGCACTCCAGCAACCACCGGGGAGCGGTTGTCACCATAATTAGCAATACTTCTGGACACAACTTTTGAATTGTTGACGCTACTGCTGCTGTACGAGTGGCATGACCAAATCCGTGATTAGTGATTGCTATGTATAAAATAGGACGCATAGTTCATTTTTAATTGGTAATAACACCCTGGGAATACAACATGGTATATAAAAGCTAGACAAGTCTAGACATTTATTTCTTACTTCAATTTATCTGTCAATTAGGAATTACCCACTAGTGAAAACCGACCATTGCTAAAACTTTAAATACCATGATGTAGCTAATTTTGATATTAATAGCTTTTTCCGCAACATTCCAAAATATTCATTAAGTTATTGCCCTGAACGCGGATAGCAAAGCATCATAAATCACGTCTTTTACTCACCACTGTACAGATGTTCTATAAGATGTACATTACTAAGATGTACATTAAAATGTCCATCCTAAATATATAAAAATACTTAATTCATACACTAATTGACATACATTAATAAATGTATTACCGATAACAGCGTACTCCACTGACTATTAACTATACTAACTATATGATCACCATGGGAGAATGACTGATGGCTATTCGCAAAATTGTTTCTAGTGGTAATTATAGTGATGCGAGTATCTGGTTAGGCAATGTTTTGCCCGTTGCTGGGGACGATGTAGTGATTGATCAAAGTGACAGTGACATAACTGTAACTCTAACTACAAATACTACAATTAAAACCTTATCCCAGTTCGAGAACTTCCAATGGAATTCCGGGACAATTACTGTTACCGATGGATTTAGCAACAATGGCAATCTATCCATTGGCTCCGGCACAAAATACATCACAGGCACATTGCAAAATCAGGGAGTAGTCACTCACAACGACACCTATGTGGACTGGTGGGGCAACAGATACTACGGCGACCTGTACCTGAATAATCATAGCCAAATCATCAACCAAGCCGACGCCACCTACAACTTCCAAGCCGGGAATATTAGGCAAAACATCCCAGCCGACTATCAAGGAGCCCCAGCCAAATTTGACAACCAAGGCACATTAACCAAAACCAGCACCCTGGAAGCAGGGATACATGTAAAACTGGATAACTCCGGCACAATTAACCTAGAAGCCGGAACCCTCAGCTCAACCAATGATTTCCAAAACACAGGCACGGTCACAATTAATGCCGGCAGCCTAGCAGTCACAGGAAACATCAGCAATGCTCACCAGATAAAAATAGAAAGTGGCAGTGCATCCCTCACCGGGGGAGGAACAAACCAAGGCACTATTTATGTAGACATAGATGCAGCATTAACCCTAGGGGGGACATTTCAATTTACCACTGACGGTAAAATTACTGGTAGAGGCAGTGTAACTCTCAACCCAGGACAACTCAACTTTGATGTTAACCAAACCAGCATCAGTGATGACTTGACAGTTACATTCAATGGAGGAAAACTGAATTACCAAGGTAATTTAGCCATTGAAAAATATGTCTTAGCAGCCAGCGCGGGGGAATTTTTAGTCAACGCCAATAGTACTTTGACCTTAGGTGATGGTAGTTGGAGTACTGGCACCCTGTTCATAGATAATAAAACCAGCTTTGATGGTAACTTATCCATTGGCTCCGGCACAAAATACATCACAGGCACATTGCAAAATCAGGGAGTAGTCACTCACAACGACACCTATGTGGACTGGTGGGGCAACAGATACTACGGCGACCTCTACCTGAATAATCATAGCCAAATCATCAACCAAGCCGACGCCACCTACAACTTCCAAGCCGGGAATATTAGGCAAAACTCCACAGATGGAGGTGCAACAGAAGGCAGGTTTGACAACCGTGGTACTTTACGAAAAACAGGCTCATTAAATTCCAACATTTACGTTGACCTTTACAACAATGGCATCATCGACACTGAAGAAGGAAACCTCTACATTTATAACGACTTCCTCAATACAGGCTCTGTCAACATTAAAGGCGGTATTGCCCACTTTAGCAGTGACTTTGACCAAACCGCAGGGGAAATCGTTCTTCACAATGGTCGCCTCAACTCCACTGCAGAAATAAATATCCAAGCTGGACAAATTGGCGGTTATGGCACCATCAACAGCAATATATTAAGTGCGGGATTACTCAACCCCTTCGTCAGTGGTAATTTAGGTGCTGAATACGGTAAAATCACCATTCTCGGCAACTACACTGAAACTGATGATGCTCAAATCCATATCCAAATTGGCGGAGAAGATAGAGGTACTGAATTTGACGCTATTGATATCAGTGGCACTGCTAACTTTGATGGCACGATTCACATTAGCCTGCTTGATGATTTTATCCCCGTCCTTGGTGACAGCTTCACCATCATTAATTATGCAGATTATACTGGCGATACTGAACTAGACTTTAGCGGTTTAATCATTGCTGGCGGACTGCGATTCAATCCAGTATTTAATGATAATAACCTTACCCTGGTGGTGAGTAGTACCACGTTCCCTGATGCCAAGGATGATGCCTATGGCGGATATCAAAATCAAATCCTGGCTATCACTGCTAACCAAGGACTATTAGCCAACGACAGCCACCCCAATAACGATATTCTGACCGCACAAAGGCATACTAACGCCCAATTCGGTAACGTCAATATCAATCTAGATGGCTCCTTTACCTACACTCCCAACCCTGGCTTTTTCGGCCTAGATAGCTTTACCTACAAAACCTACGACAGCAATGGTGATTTTGACCTAGCTACAGTAACTATAAATGTCAGTGTTCCCCCCACTGACCAGCCCCCCATTGTAGCTAACCACATCCCGGCAGAAATTGTTAACATCAACGCCAATAATAGTGTCATTGACCTGAGCAATGTCTTCACTGATGTTGACAATGACGATAATTTAATTACTATCTCCGTGCTGAGTAATAGTAATCCTGTTTTGTTTGACAGCGTTGAGTTAAGTAATCGCACCTTAACATTGGATTATGCTGCTGACCAATTCGGCACGGCAGAAATTGTGTTGAATGCTGAATCTAACGGCAAAACAGTTAGTGAATCTTTTGCTGTTTACGTCAAATCCTCCAACAGTGACGTTATTGATGATGCACCTTTTGTCAGTAATCCTCTGCCTGATGTGTATGTGCTAGTTAATGCCCCTAATCAGGTCATCGACTTAACCAACGTCTTCAGCGATATCGATAATGACGACAACTTAATCATTAAAGCTTTGCTTGGTAACACCAATGCTACTCTGGTTAATGCCAATATTCAGGGTAATACCCTCACCCTGGATTACCATGACTCCCTATTAGGCAACGCAGATATCACTGTACTGGCTATCTCTCACGGAAAAATGGTACAGGATACCTTCAGAGTCACAGTAGCCAACACTGCCCCTGTGGTGGATTCTCCCATACCCGACCAAATCATTAACGAAGGCGACACCTTTAGCCTGAAGGTGGGGGACTACTTTAGTGATCCCAATGGTGATGTGCTTAACTTCGCCATTTCCCGCCCGGGTTGGTTGAACTTTGACGCCAATACCCAAACTTTAAGCGGCATTCCCGGTAATAATCATGTTGGTACAACAGCCATCACTATCACCGCCACAGATGGTGATAGTACCGTCAGTGATTCTTTTAACCTCACAGTGGTTGATCTCCCTAACGGTATATTTAACCTTGACAATTCAGCATATACTGTCAATGAAGGCGCAGGAACCTTAAGTGTTACAGTTGTTCGTCAAGGTAGTTCCCTCGGTGATGTGGGGGTTCGACTGTTTACTGGCAATGGTACGGCTAGGTCTCCCGAAGACTACAACAGCACTGTGTTTGATTTGAACTTTGCCAACGGTGAAACCAGTAAAACCGTTGCAATTGCCATCAATGATGACACCATACCTGAAGGTGGTTTTAGTCAAGAGCCGGAAACTTTTAACCTGACTCTCAGCAATGCCATCCGGGGAGCATTGTTAGGAAGCTTGGTTAATGCAGTGGTGAATATAGTAGATGATGAACCTGCTATTCAAAAACCAATAGCGCAAAACGATGAAAAATCCGTTACAGCCTTGGATATCATCACCATTGATGTTTTAGGCAATGACTCCGACCCGGACAATTATCCACAACCCATTAGGCTGCACCGCCTCTATGTGGATGGTCAAGAATATGACCCCTACCTCACTCCTAGCATCACTACTTCTAAGGGGGGAATCATCAGTATTTTCAATGGTGGTACACCTAATGAGCCTACAGATGATCAACTCTACTATGTTGCTCCAGATGCCACTATTACTGATACCTTTACTTACACCATTAAAGACGGTAGTTCAGTTACTGACTTAATTAGTGAACCAGCTACGGTAACGGTTAACATCCTTGCCGAACCACGCAACCCAACAGATAATGTCAACATCAATATCAATGGTAACTTGGTCAACTATACAACTAATGAAATAGCTTCTTTTGGTAACCAAGATGTCAACGGTAACTTTACTCTTTATGAAGGTAATACTGTTGACCTGGATGGCAACACTTGGAAGGCCATCGCACTGAAGGACTACGGTTATACAGATGGTTATATCATCAGTACAGATACCACACTGAGTTTTGACTTTAAGAGCAGTGCTATGGGGGAAATTCAAGGCGTGGCTTGGGCGAGGGAAAACTTACCCACTACCAAGATTAACCCCGCCAACGTGATCAATGTCTATGGCTTCAACGTCCAATACGGCATTAATGATTTTGACTACACGGGTGCTGGCAACTGGCAAACTTTTAATATTAATCTCAGCGAATACGGTAGTGGCATTATTAACTATCTTCTGCTTGTTGGTGATGACGATGCCAATAACAAAGGTGATACCCAGATCCGTAACCTACAACTCAATCAAACCAGCACTAATCAAAAGCCCACCGATATCCTGCTCAGTCACACTTCCATACAGGAAAATCAACCAGTAGGGACAGCGCTCGCCACCATCAGCAGTGTAGATGTGGATACTGATGATATCCATACTTATACTTTATTACAGAATCCAAATAGTGCATTTACTATCAATGGCAATCAGCTAATCGCCAATCAAAGCTTTGATTTTGAAACTGGCTCCAGTTATACCATTGAAATCAAATCTGATGATCAACGAGGGGGGAGCCATGTTAAATCCTTTAATATCGACATTACTAATGATTTAGATGATGACGTCAGCCTAGCCATAGCCGCAACCAACGCCAGCCAAGCCGAAGGGAACACAGACACCAAAGCCCTCACCTTCACCATCACTCGTTCTGGTAACACCACAAGTACAAATGCTGTGAGCTGGGCTGTGACAGGTACAGGAACTAACCCCGCCAACCCAGAGGACTTTGGGGGAACATTACCAACAGGTAGCGTCACTTTTAACCCAGGAGACACATCTCGACTAATTACCGTTTACGTCACTGGTGACACTACTGTAGAGGCAGATGAAACCTTTACCGT
>NZ_JANQDJ010000056.1:0-2679 GCF_029891685.1 Umezakia ovalisporum Ak1311
AACATTCCAACTCAGTGGTACTCAAAATTGGGGACTAGGAGACTTTAACAATTACACCATTGGTCAAGGTTGGAAGAGTTACACAATTACGGTGGGAGATTACTTCACGGGAGATTTTAACTATCTCACCTTTGCCAATGACCATGATGTACTAAATCCTAATGGTAACGGCTTTTTCCGCAATATCCAACTTTATGAAGCTAGTCTAACTTAATTAAATAACCTCCAATAGTTGAGTGCTTTGCCCTTTACACAGGGGATGAGACGGGGAACACCAGGCTAAACCCCGGTGTTTCCTTCTCAACTACCAAACTATCAATTTAGAATTCCCCCGTCTTTAGCCCTAGGGTGTACACACAAGTGGATGTAAACTAGGAATAGAATAAAAGCGAGAAGATAAAACAGATGACAAACCCAATTTGAATTCATGCACAAGAGTCTAAGGGAAAAACATTTGGTAACTTAAGACTGGTAAAAAAGGGGCTGAATCATACTCAGCAATGGAAACACATAAAACAGTAAATATTCGGAAAATATAGCAACTGCCAAGGTAACATAAGCATAAACTATAAGTAGTCCCTTTTCATGTGAAGCCATCGATTGCTACAGGTATATGCCCAAGCCGTACAGTTACGACCTTGGTCAAAAGGTCATCCAAGGCATTGAACTCCATGGCTTGAAGAAAACTGAAGCCAGTCAAATGTTTAATATTAGTCCCAACACCATTACCCTATGGTTGAAGGGAAAAACCGAAACGGGGGACTTCCAAGCCTTGCCTAATCCGCCACCTGTAATGGGCACAAAATTACCAATGGGGAAAAATTTCGTGAGTTCCCTTCCTTCCACGGCGATAAAACCCAAGTAGAGATGGCCTCACTTTGTCCTGAAGAAATTAGCGATCGCACAATCTCAAGAGCTTTAAAAAAAATTGGTTTTACGCAAAAAAAAAGACCTATGGCTACCGTGAGGGCCATGAGGTCAAAGGACAGGCTTTCGTAACGCAGTTGTCTAAGTTACCTGTGGAGAAGATTGTATACCTCCATGAGTCAGGAATGGACAACCGACACCAGTATGATTACGGTTGGAACTCAAAAGGACAGCGCTTCCATGCACTTAAATCAAGTCATCGTGAAGGTCTGGTGAACATAATTGCCGCCCTGTGTAACCATCAATCGAATAGTATTTGAGACTTGGCTTGAAGCTTGTTTGCTTCCCACACTCAAACCGGGACAGGTTGTGGTCATGGATAATGCCACATTTAATAAAGGTGGGCGCATTCAACAACTGATTCAGTACCCAGGGTGTGAAGTGCTGTACCTACCACACAAAGCCTTTAGTATTAACCGGAGGACGTACAACCTGCAAAACCCAGTGATAAGTATCCATAACAATCCCAAAGTGTCAACTAAAAAATGCCGTTTACGTCCGTTAACCAGTTTCCCAGAATCAAAACCGACAGATTGGGATACCATTTTAGTTTGTGGGTTACGTCAGTTTAAATCCTTCCTTCAGGGCTGGAAACTCCCTCTGGGTTAGGATGTGTGTACACCCTAGGTCTTTAGCCAGGGGAGAGGTCAATAATTCCAATTGATTAATTTTTAACAAACATAAAAATAAATCGAATGCGCTTTAGCATACAATGGGCTTAATTGCAATTTTCAATTAACGTCATTTATGCTACTAAATACAAATACATACATTAGCCAACTCATTGACTTGTTAACAGCTTTTGCGGCTCAGGAATCTCTAGGAGAAAAATTAGCCTTGGTGTTTGGTGTTGAAATCACATCAACCAGGTTTTTAGAGGCCGTGGCCAATTTACCAGAAATAGAAGTTTACCCCGATACTGAGTTACAGGGAGCTAGTGGTGCTTTTTCTGGACAAACAGGAAAAATTTACCTCTCAGAAAGTATAGTCAATGGGGAATCACGACCCTTAATTAAGGTTCTGTTAGAAGAAATAGGACATTATTTAGATTTTCTTTTCAATGGGGCGGATACTCCAGGGGATGAAGGAGCAATATTTGCGGCGGTGGTATTAGGTGAAACTTGGAATGATGAGAATTGGAAAAGCTTAAGGCCGGAGGATGATTCTCAGATTCTGGTTTTAGGTGGTGAGGTGGTTGAAGTTGAGCAGGCAACTTTCCCCGGTAGTGATGGTAATGATAATATCACCGGCACTGATGAAGCAGATACTATCAATTCGGGACGTGGTATAGATAATATTGATGGAGGCCAAGGCGACGACTTACTGGTTATCGACTATTCCAGCAACAACTATGGGGGAAACACATCCTACCCAGCCGGGATTAGTAGTGCTATTTATGATGGGTACGGTGCGGGTGCCTTGGCAGGGTATTTATCGGCTTACATAAATAATAATGGTGCATATGACCAAGTAAGCTTCAGTAATATAGAAAAATTACAGATTACAGGTACACCCCAAAATGACACCATTGACAGGGGAGGCTATGAGTCAATCAGTGTAGATGGTGGGGAAGGCATTGACACCATCAACTATGTTGACCTTGGCAGCTTCACCACGGACTTAGTGGTAGACAATAGTGGTGGTGGCACATTCACATCTTCTAACGGAACAGTAGTTAAGAACGTAGAAAGATTTGCTAACCTTATCACCGGTACAGGTAACGACACTATCACCTTTACAGGTCGTTTTAAT
>NZ_JANQDJ010000057.1:0-3704 GCF_029891685.1 Umezakia ovalisporum Ak1311
ACATTCAAACTCAGTGGTACTCAAAATTGGGGACTAGGAGACTTTAACAATTACACCATTGGTCAAGGTTGGAAGAGTTACACAATTAACGTGGGAGATTACTTCACGGGAGATTTTAACTATCTCACCTTTGCCAATGATCATGATGTGCTAAATCCTGATGCTCGCAGTGAGTTCCGTAATCTGAAAATCTATGAGAACACCAACAGCGTCGGGGTTAACATCAACAATCAAACCAACAACTACCTTTTTTCTTCCTACGACCCTAAACAAGATTTGAATGGGCAATTCACTATTTCCCAGGATAAAACTCAACTAGACCTACTGGGTAACACCTGGAAAAAACTAGACATAAACAATTACACCATTACCAAAGACACTATCCTAGAATTTCAATTTCAAAGCACTAGGGGTGGAGAAATTCATGCCATTGGCTTTGACACAGATAATGTAATTAGCCCACAAACAACATTCAAACTCAGTGGTACTCAAAATTGGGGACTAGGAGACTTTAACAATTACACCATTGGTCAAGGTTGGAAGAGTTACACAATTAACGTGGGAGATTACTTCACGGGAGATTTTAACTATCTCACCTTTGCCAATGACCATGATGTACTAAATCCTGATGCTAACGGATATTTCCGCAATATCCAACTTTATGAAGGTGCCTAGTGCGGAGGTTAGCACCGTAACATAAACACCTTCTGACGGTTGACTGTTGACTGTAGAGGGTGGGGGTTTAAGTGCTATCACCGCCGGGAGCCATGGGTTTCTAACCCATGGCTCAAAGCTAAAGTCCGATGAATCCTACTTAGTGTTGAATATACAGCGCATTTTATCTGAGTAGGTAGGCGGAGAAGATGCCATTAATGTCAAGTTAAGAAAAATGAATTTATGCCAAGAGTGGGAAGCTAAATGGTAAAAGTCAACACAAAGACGAAATTACTCACATTGGATTGCATCATACTTACCCATGTCGCTATCCCACGGGCTTGGTGTCAGTATTGTGGGATCAGATTTGGTATTATTATCTGACTAACGTTCTTGACCCACAACAACTTTCACCACAGGAAGTTTGTGATTTACACCGCCGACCCTGGCGCATTGAGGAGGCATTTTTAAAGTTTTATCATTCATATCTGTACTTCACATTGGGTGGAAGGTGCTGTATATGTGGTCTTCCTGATTGATTTCTGGAGACTGTCAACTATTTAGCTTCTTCAATCAGTGGGGTGCGGAGGTCTTCCACCATTGCTTGAATTTGAGGGGGAGGGGGTGGAGTGAGGCGAGAAACTACAAAGGTCACTACAAAATTAATTAACATACCTAAGGTGCCAATTCCTTCTGGAGAAACCCCAAAAAACCAAGGCTGCATACCCCCAAACTTAACGGCAATAATGTAGATGATGGTAAAAATTAAACCAACCAGCATCCCAGATATCGCCCCTTCAGAATTACTGCGCTTGTCGAAAATCCCCAAGAAAATTACCGGGAAGAAGCTAGCAGCAGCTAAACCAAAAGCAAAAGCCACTACTTCACTCACAAATCCCGGTGGATTTACTCCAAAATAGCCAGCAAGCACAAGGGACAAACCCACCATGATCCGTCCTACAAACACCCGTTTTTGCTCTGAAGCCGTGGAATCTATGATGCGGTAATAGATATCGTGAGCAACAGAACTAGAAATTACTAGCAATAAACCTGATGCTGTAGACAAAGCCGCAGCCAATCCACCAGCCGCCACCAAAGCAATCACCCAAGGAGCTAGTTTAGCTACTTCTGGGGTAGAAAGCACAATGATATCTCGATCAATCTTTATTTCGTTAGTGTTTTTATCGGGGGTTAACTGAAGACGACCATCCTGATTTTTGTCCTCAAAAGTTAGCAGTCCAGTTTTTTCCCACTTAGTGGCCCAGTCAAGCTGCTGTACCTCTGTAATGGTGTGATTGTGTAAAGAATTAATCAGGTTATAGCGGGCAAACATCGAGATAGCGGGAGCAGTAGTATATAGAATGGCAATAAACAACAATGCCCAACCAGCAGAAAACCGGGCAGCTCTTACACTTGGTACTGTGTAAAACCTAACAATAATATGGGGTAAGCCAGCAGTACCCACCATCAAAGCAACAGTTGTAAACAGCACATCAAGCATAGACTTGTTCGCAAAGGGCTGAGTATACTCCTGAAACCCTAAATCAACTTGGACTTGATTGAGTTTGTCGGCAACATCGCTAAAGATAAATGCTAATTGAGGAATAGGATTACCTGTTAGGAGTGTAGCGATGGCAATTGCCGGAATTAAATAAGCAACAATTAACACAACATACTGTGCTACCTGTGTCCAAGTAATGCCTTTCATTCCTCCTAACACAGCAAAAAAGCCGACAATCACCATACCGATGATCACACCTGTGTTGATGTCAACTTGTAGAAAACGGCTAAAAACAATACCCACACCGCGCATTTGCCCAGCAACATAAGTCAGGGAGACGAAAATAGCTGCAATTACTGCCACCAAACGAGCAAGATTCGAGTAGTAGCGATCGCCCACAAAATCCGGTACTGTATATTTACCAAATTTCCGTAGGTAAGGAGCCAATAGCAATGCCAACAGCACATAGCCACCAGTCCAACCCATCAGATAAATAGAACCGTCATACCCCAAGAAAGAAATCAGCCCCGCCATAGAAATAAACGAAGCCGCTGACATCCAATCAGCCGCCGTAGCCGCACCATTAGCAATTGAAGGTATGCCCTGTCCCGCAACAAAAAAATCTTTACTATCTTTAACTCGCGATTGCCAACCAATATAAATGTAGAGAAGGAAGGAAAGTCCAACCAATAAAATAGTCCAAATTTCAACTGACACAGTTTCTCCTCACTTCTTAATATTATATTTGCGGTCTATTTTATCCATTTGAAACCCATAGATGAAAATTAAAGCAACAAATACCAGAATTGATCCTTGCTGTGCCATCCAAAAGCCAAAGGGTAAACCGAAGAAACGTATCCCGTTTAATGGTTGTACCAGCAAAATACTGAAAACTATAGAAACCAGTGCCCAGACAATTAAAAGATTACGAATTAAAGCAGTATTAGCACGCCAATAACCACGACGCTGATGTTCATCCATTGTTATTAATCGTAAGTGTATCAAGAATACTATCAATAATTTGCTATTTTATTAATTTACTTATTGTGTAGTTTTTTAAAAATTAGTAAATTATATGAAAATTCTAGGAGTAAAAATAAGGTTTTATATATAAAAATTGCAATAATCATATGTAACTAATTACAGCACATTGCTGGCAAATCAAGTACAAATATTGCCCACTATCGATATACTTCACTTAGGTGAAAGGCGCTGTATTTATGAGAATGAGCTAAAAAATTCACCCATTGGTATTAGAGTTCTTCTTGGTTATGGAGCAGAAATATCAACTTTGGTGATTTCTGACTACTCATGAGGTGTATCCCCAAGACCAAGGCTCCCTAGCAATGCCACAGCCTCAGCTGATAGGGGCAAGAAATTTGCCAAATATCCCCAATGTCTTTCCTTGAGAGTTAAAAATAGGACTTAATTTACCCTAACATAGTCAGACATACCCAGACATTTTGTAGTATAGTAGGACAAGTAACAAACTTAGTCCATGCCAATAAACTATGTACCTCCAAGAGTCGCTGCTACCAGACTGGGAGTC
>NZ_JANQDJ010000058.1:0-19464 GCF_029891685.1 Umezakia ovalisporum Ak1311
CAATCATCTACCAGTACAAAGATTGTTGTAATTAACGTTCCTAGGTCTATGCTATTCATGGGGGAAGTCTGATTTGAAAAGCTGGTAACTTTCATCTTCTTACTTCTCCCGCCTTTTTCCTAATTCACATTAGGCGTAAGACATAATTTTTTAAAGGCCGAATTAAAAATACTGTGGTCATGACCGCGTGACGGTACCCCAATCATCAATCATTTGCTGCTTAATCATATTTTCATATACTCACCTGCCGTAAGTTGCCATTTTCCGTCGCGCTAACATAGGCGAGGATATCCTCCCCTATGTGCTTTAAATTGTCATTCCCAATCTTCCAAAATGGGGAAGTATACCGGAGGATAGATCAGTACTTTGTTGATTTCTGATAAAAGTTTTTTCTATCCGCAAAAGAATATTTTCATGTGCTAGATTTTCTATACCGATTTAAAAAACTTCTGTCCATACTTTCCTAAGTTGATCAATAAGGTCATAACTTGGTAGCCACAATTCAGTGTATTTAGCTCCACTCCAGGGATAACTGTTTTCTGAAGAACTGACAGTGAATTTTTAGGCAATCATACTGGAGATAATGCTATCCGCTAAACTGATAAATATTTAATTTACCATTGCGGAACAACAAAACTCTTATGGGTTCAGCATTATGCCCGCCTAGATAAGTACATTAGCTGATGAAATGTTGCTAGCAGCTACAAAGAAAAATCGTCAATTTTGACT
Source organism: Umezakia ovalisporum Ak1311 (assembly GCF_029891685.1). Lineage (NCBI taxonomy): Bacteria > Bacillati > Cyanobacteriota > Cyanophyceae > Nostocales > Nodulariaceae > Umezakia > Umezakia ovalisporum. The sequence continues at coordinate 730 of NZ_JANQDJ010000058.1, forward strand.
GCTGTTAAAAGTAGAAGTATTGATCTTATCCATCACTGTAAAATCCCATTTAACAGTTAACTCCAGCATAGAAAAAACAACTAAATTCCACGTGATTTTTGACTTAAGTTCTGTAAAATCGAAACTTAAATTACAAAATGAAAAACTATATGATGCGTTGGTTAACTTTAATCCCGATGCTGTTGAGTCTTTTGCTCATCAGCTGTTCTCTAAAAACAACAGCAAAATCTACCACACCCGCCCCAAGCACACAAATCCAGACTGGCCAAATGCTCCCGATTTCTGCGGTGGCAATAGTGCCTAATGGTACTAGAGTTGAATTGGAAGTGGCAGGAACACCAGAAGAGCAAGCAAAGGGCTTGATGTATCGTCCAGCTTTACCAGATAATCGCGGCATGTTATTTAAGTTCCCTGATGCACAACCAGTGAAATTTTGGATGAAAAATGTCCCAGTTCCTCTGGATATGGTGTTTTTGCAAAATGGTGTAATTAAGTACATTCAACCTTCTGCACCTCCTTGTCTTAGTGAGCCTTGTCCAAGCTATGGCCCTGACGTACCAATTGATATGGTAATTGAATTACGCTCTGGAAGAGCTAAAAACTTAAATTTGCAGGAAGGTGAGCGAGTGAAAATTGAGTTTTTAGACCAGGGAAATCTACGGGAATAAATGTTCCCCCTCCTTGTCTTATCACTGCGACAAATCCTGAATAGATATCTTTGTGTCAAAAAACTACCAAGTAGGTATAAAAAAGCAAATTGAGCCGCTCCCATTCTTCTGTTTTCAATCACAGTAAAACTTGCATTTTCAATGTACAATCACATTTCCACGCAGTGGATGTCAAAAATATTCCTTTCGGCGTAAGTGTAAACGGACGCTCATAAGAGAGTATTAGCTATGGAATCTTTGTTACGAGAATGTCTGATTCAAGCAAACACCATAGTCACAAAGATGAACCAAAATTAGACTTGAATATTTTATAGCTAGAGAACTAAGTGCATCAATGATGGTCTAAACTTGAAATCTTCTAGCTTTATCTGTGAAATCAATCTTTTTGACAAGTTAAAACCAAATTTTTTCAAGTGTTTATCCGGTAATTACCAGTTACCAATGAAATATTAGCTGCGGGCTACTGAGAAATGGTAAATCGTTATATGACAATACATTCCATTAAAGGAGGTGAATTACAAATGACACCATCAACATATTCGCGACTGATTCATTTTCTACAGGAAGATTTGTCAATATCTGCGGCATCCCTTGCTGTTGCCCTACGACATCGGGAGCAAGATCCAGGCCCATTACCCATGATTCTTTGGCAGTATGGCTTAATTACTTTAGATCAGTTGGAACAAATTTATGATTGGCTGGAAACAGCGTAATACAATTTAGGATTTGAGATTATGTAAGTCTAATCAACAGTCCACGTCAACCCATAGCGTCTGTAAATAAAAGTTTGATGGCACAAGTGTTACGTTGTAGTTATTGTTTTAGTTGATACAAGTATGGATTTCATACAGGAGAGTTGAGGTATGTCAAGTCCATTCCGCCTTGTAGTAGGGCTGATAGGCAAGGAAATTGACTGTTACCATTTTGACTTATTTAAATACACGCTCAAAGAGCGAGTTTGATATTTAACTTGCTCTTTGTAATTTAATTCCGAGTAGAAGAAAATACTCATCAATATTAACTCCTTGAAACGACTACCTTTACCTTACTAAGATGTAAGCTTTATAGTAAAGCATTCAGACAAAATATTTGGCAATTCCCCATCTATCGCACTCACCAACCAAAAAGCGGTAGATATTGTTGGGGGATGGAATCGTCATTGCCGGGTTTATATCCCCACCTAACATTCCTATAAGTGGGGAATTACGCCGGCATTGTTAAATGTACTGTAATTGTACAAGCGTATTTAATGTGATTTTTAGTTAGGAATGATTAAATACTTGAGCTGCTGCTGCTACACCAGCGCCCAAAGTAAAGTTTTCATGACCGAGTTCAGTGAGAGTAACTTCCAAAGCTGCTATACAGCTGAGAATATCGCGATCGCTGACAAAACCCAAGTGTCCAATGCGGAAAATTTTGTTTTTCAGATGATCTTGACCCCCTGCTAGGGCAATATCAAAACGCTTTTTCATCAATGAACGAATTTTATCGGCTTCAATCCCTTGTGGAGCTACAGCCGTAATTGCAGGACTAGCATAATTGTCCGCTCCGAATAAAGGTAAATTCATGCCTCGAACAGCCGCACGGGTGGCATTTTTGAGCCGTTCATGTCGAGCAAATATCGACTCCAGCCCTTCATCTTTCATCATTCTTAACGTGGTGTGTAAAGCCACAATCAAGTTCACAGGTGGAGTAAATGGAGTGGTATTTTTGGCTGTTGATTTGCGATATTTGCCCAAATCTAAATAATATTTAGGTAATTTCGCAGTTTTGTAAGCCTCCCACCCTTTAGGACTAACAGCAACAAAACCTAATCCGGGGGGAATCATGTAACCCTTCTGGGAACCAGAAGCCACTACATCTAAGCCCCAGGTATCTATGGGTAAGTTAAATGCACCTAAGCTAGTGACTGCATCCACCACAATTAAAGCTTCACCATGTTCTTTCACCAAGCAATTAATAGTTTCTAAGTCATTCAACACACCTGTTGAGGTTTCGCTATGGGTAATAATTACGGCTTTGATTTGCTTTTCGCTATCCCCTTGCAGTTTTTCTGCAAACAAAGCTGTGTCTAGCGGCTTACCCCATTCTGCGGTAATTGCTTCGACGTTCAAACCGTATGCTTCAGATATTTCTACCCAGCGTTCTCCAAACTTACCATTGGAACCAACTAAAACGCGATCACCAGGAGAGAGAAAATTAATGATTCCAGCTTCCACTGCACCAGTACCGCTCACATTGAGCATCAGTACATCATTTTGAGTTTGGTGCAACCACTTGAGGTTTTCTGTCACCTCCGCCATGATGTTACTAAACTCATTGGTGCGGTGTCCAATTGGGTGCTTGGCTAATGCCAGCAACGCAGCCTCTGGAACTGGTGTGGGGCCAGGAATCATTAGCATCAGCTTATTGTCCATGTCTTTGTCCTAAAGTCAAATAAAAGTTAAATGTGTAGGAGGATACTTAATTTCAGGAAGCGAATTTTGGTTTTACCTACATATACATACAAAGTACTTTGCTATATTCTGCAACTCTATAGGAAATCTATAGGAAAAATCTCGTTGAAGCCAAATTAATAGCTTGACTTTTGCAACAACCTATGTATATTGACAATAACCTAAAATTCCGTTTTTTAGTTAGCAGCAAAGAGACATCTAGTTTTTTACCCAGTTTATCTAAGTTCTTTAGTGGATCTCATCTAGACTCTCACAAATTGGGGTACGGATACAACAAATTATTAAATTTTGTCTCGACCAATTTGTAGAGGTGGAATTATAGACGCGATGAATCGCGTCTATCCAAGATTATTTATGTGATTAGTGAATCAGAGTTAGCAACTTAACCAGAATGATGATTGATTGACCAACGGTAGTCTACTCCCAGAGAAGAAAATTGGCAGATCTCTTCCAGCTGCTTTTGTTGTACTGCGGCTTTACGAAGAGTAATAATTAGTTGATTGACTTGATGCCGCAAATCAGGGTTCTGACTGACGGCTGACATGGTTTGTCTTTCTAAGAGTTGAAGTAAAAGTTCGTAGTGAATAGGTGAAGGTAAGGGAATTTGCTCCATGTAGTTAATCTAATCTTTCTCTTTACAAATTGGTAATTTTTTATTGACCAGAGTTTTAACTCCTGGCAAAATTGTTACACACTCAAGCGGTATTTGTTGATTAGATAGACCTAGCTGGAGATGAAAATTCTGTAAACAAATCAGCAATCGCTAAACCTGGGTCTGCTTGTTTTACTAAAGATTCTCCAATCAATACAGCTGCTGCTCCTGCTTGTTGTACTACGTACAAATCTTCTGGTGTATGTAACCCTGACTCACTTACAACTAGGAGATTCCGTTTTTGTAATTGACTACCTCGCGCTGCTAGTAATTCGCAACTAGTTTGAAGGTTAACAGAAAAATCCTCTAAATTCCGATTATTGATTCCTATGACAAACTCAGCATTTAAAGCTAACACCCGGTCAAGCTCTGCCAAACTATGAACTTCAATTAAAGCCGTCATATTTAGGGCTTTGATAATTTTCAGAAAGTATTGTAAATCTTGATCGCTGAGAATGGCCGCAATTAACAAAACTGCATCTGCACCTTGAACGCGAGCTAAGTACATTTGATAAGGATAAATAATAAAATCCTTACATAAAAGTGGTAGATCCACGGTAGCACGCACTCTAGCTAAATTTTCAAAACTTCCTTGAAAAAACTTGGTATCTGTCAAAACAGAAAGACAACTAGCACCACCTTTTTGATAGGCGGAAGCGATGGCTACTGGGTCAAAATCCTCCCGGAAAACGCCCTTACTAGGGGAAGCTTTTTTGACTTCAGCAATCAACGCTGGATTAGTTTTACCTTGTCTGAGGGCGGCAATAAAATCACGAGTTGGTGGTGCTGAGAGCGCCTGCTTTTGTAACTGTGCCAAAGGTCGCTTTTCCCGCATTTGCTCCACCTCAATTTCCTTATGCCAGACAATTTCTTCCAAAATGTTATTTGGTTCCATATCTGGCAAGGTGGACTGATAACGCACAAAAGAGACATTAATTGTAGTGTTTGTGGAACGGCGGCGAATTTGCATAATAGGGACTAGATACTAAAGACTGGGGGTTGGGCATTGGGGAATGAGAATATAGAGACGAGAGAGCAAAGAAGAGGAACTGTTTTCCCCCTACTCTCTACCCCCTAATCCCTACTTACTGACTGACTTCCTAAACTAGGGCTCGTTTATAAGCTTCATCTAGAACTTCTGAAAGTGTCGGATGAGCGTGTACTAAATGTGCCAAATCTTGGACAGCTTGATGATTAGCGATGGCAGCTGATGCTTCGTGAATTAAGTCAGCGGCGTGCATTCCGAATATATGGACACCTAAAACTTCACCAGTATCTTTGCGATATACCACCTTAGCCATACCGTCGGCTTCGTTTTCTGCCAAGGCTTTAGAGTTACCTTTGAAGTAACTTTTGCTACTGGCGATTTCAAAACCTTCAGCTTGTCCCAATTCTTTAGCGGCTACTTCCGTTAAACCAACATAGCTGACTTCTGGGTGAGTAAATGCGGCCGCGGGAATACTGCGATAGTCTACCACACGCCGTCGCCCTAGGATATTGTCTACAGCGACCATGCCTTGGGCCGAAGCTGCATGTGCCAACATCATTTTGCCAGTAGCGTCACCAATTGCCCATACATGAGGTACTACCTCCCCGGCTGACAGCACTGCCATCTGATCATTTACAGGGATATAATTTCGTCTGTCTAGTTCTATACCTAAAGTTTCTAAACCCAAGTTTTGAGTTGCGGGAATGCGTCCTGTAGCTACTAAGCAAGCATCCACTTCAATCACATCAATATCTTCTTTGGTTTTGAAATCTGCCAATTCAATTACCACTGGTGAACCAGGGATAATTCTTTTCGCGTATATGCCCACTTTAGTTTCAATGTCGCGAGGAGTAATTAATACCCGTTCTGCTAGTTTGGCAATATCCCGGTCAAATCCTGGCATTAATTGGTCTAGGGCTTCAATCATAGTGATTTCACAGCCCAAAGCCGAGTAGATATCAGAAAATTCTAAGCCAATGTAACCACTACCAATAATTGCCACCCATTCTGGCAGAGATGCTAATTTTACGCCTTGGTCGCTAGTGAAAACGGTTTTACCGTCTACTTCAATTCCTGGAGGTACAAAGGGTACTGAACCAGGGGAAAGAATGATATCCTCAGCAGTGATTGTTTTTTCAGCACTATCCCCCGTAATAGATACCTTTTGGGTGCCGGAAATTTTTCCCCAGCCTTTGATAATATCTACTCCTAGACGTTTGAGACTGTTGGTTAAATCCCCTTGGATTTTCGCTACCAAATTGCCAGCATGATCCGCGATGGCTTGGCGCTCAAATCTCACATGATCAACTTGAATCCCCAGAGATCTCAAGTGGTGGGCGTTACGCAACTCCCTTACACGTCCAGATGCTGCTAGCAAAGCCTTAGAAGGGATGCAGCCACGATTGACACAGGTTCCTCCCATGTCCCCAGCTTCAATAATCGCTGTTTTCAGTCCACAGCCAACGGCGTGCAGGGCCGCACCATGTCCGCCTACACCCGCGCCTATAATGACCAAATCGTAATCAAATCCATAACTCACGTTAGTTTCCCCGTGCGCTTCGCCTATTTATTCTCAACTTCACCAACAATGTAATCAACCCCAGGTGATTTTGGGGCTGCTAGCTCAAAATTAGATATTATGCCCTAATGAAGCCGTAAAGGTGTAGATTTTTTTACTATTATAAAGGATAGTTGAAACACATTGTAACTTTAGTGCAGGAATGAAAACGATAGAGTAGGCTAAAACCAACTACTTTATTATCTTCCGGTTGCAATAAGTTTTTTACCGCTTCTCTAGAAATGTTACCAGCAGTGCTAACAACATAATCCCAAGTCGAAAGTTTAATAAATACAAGGAATTCGGCTAGCTTTTTCCTTAAATGATTTGCCGCTATACCTGCAAATTTTGTAATAATAGATTTTAAGTCAGTAGTAAGTTTGACATTGAAAAATAGATGCATATCGTTTGTCATGATTTCCATGGGAATAATTCTCCATTTATTATCATTAACAACTTCACAGATGAATTTTGGTCATCGTTTATTTCTAAAAAGCTCAAGGAACAGCTAAATCTCAATTTTGCCTATACCTACAGGGCTTTTTTGACTATGCAAAAGAGAGTTGTTCTCTAAAAAGAGAATACTAAAAAGCCCAAATTAGTCAAGATTATAATCTGGTTTTACAACTTATGCATATCTTCTCAACCCAAAAACTTCGCTTCACATTAAGTTTTGCTGCTTTATTGCTAGTTAATCTTGCTATCAGTAGTTCATATACCCACGGGAAAAAACAACAACAAATTACCGAACATCAGCCAGAGAAACCTTTATTTTCTGAGAAATCAGAGAATTATTTTTTTACCAAACCACAATTTTTACCTAAAAAACCCCAGCCTATTGATATACTAAGTACAACTTTTGATAACTCTTTTACTGGTTCCCAAATATCTCATCAAAGTATCACTCAACAAAAAACCTCTACATCTCCGCAATATACAGCATCCATATCAGTCAGCTATCCAGTCATTGATGAGTGGCAGAATTATAAATTTAGCATTCAAGGCACTCAGGTTTTTAGTCCGGGAAAATTACCAACATCTAATATTAACTTTAACCAATCAGATTTATTAACTGTACTGATTAACACCAGAAAATATTTCCAAGATCAGGGACCAGAAGATCCAAAAATTTTCCGTAGAGGTATTTTAGATACTCAAGGCGTGACTGTAGAAGATATTATCAAAACTTTAGATTTCATGATTACTGTATTAATGGAGGATATTGGCAACAATCGCACCACAAGGTTACAAAACCCCGATTTTATTAATAACAATTTTCGAGTAATTAAATGGTCTGCTCATAATCCTAGGGAGCAGAAACAAAAACAAGTACGAGTGACAAAATATGCTGTATTTGAGCATACAGGTTCTCGGACTAAAACCTCTACTTACAATATACCAATCTACAGTTTAAAAGAAGACAAAATTGTTGATAAATTTTACACCAGATATACAAAACAGGATGTTTTATCAGGTATTTATGAGCCTGGTGGCAAAGAATATGGTAGAGTTACGGCTTTGGCTTACTTAACCCGCGATGGCTTAGAAGAAGCCTTAATGCAAGGAACCATCCTAATTAATTTTACCGATGGAACTCAAGGATTTTTTAATGTCGATAGAAATAACGGGATTTCCTATGTCCGGGGATTAAAACCCACGGCACAAAAGCGTTATTGGTACTTTAGACAAGTGGATGCTATCAAAGGCTATGGACATAATATAAACGCAAAAATTTCCATCAAGCCAGGAGTAACTTTTGCTGGAGATATCCTCAATATTGGGTTAGGTAGAATAGTCGTGATTGAACACAGTAGAGGTAAGGGCAAACATTTACAGATGGGAGTTATTGCCGATACCGGTGGGGCATTTTTACCTAATCTTTATCAACTTGATTTCTTGGCGGGAACTTTTAAGAATCGACGAGAGTTTACGCGGCATATCAGACAGTTACCAGAATATGTCACAGCATATTTTCTCGTCAAAAAATGATGACTCAAAAAACTTTAGGTCAATAATTAATCCTTTTTTTCTCATAATTTACTCCGGTAAAAATTAGGTAGATAAAATTTCTGTGAAGGTGTAGGGATAGGTTGGAGGAAATAATGATAATCCTGTTTCTTTTTCGGCACTAATGCTAGCTAGAGGATAAAAATCTTTCATAGCTTCAGGTAGAGGAGGTTCAAGCTCAATGTCGAAAACCCTTGTGGGTCCTGAACATTAGTCAAATAACCCAGCGCTTTGTTTCTCACCTTTTCCTTTTGCCCTGTGAGTACCTACGCACTTAACGATTACCTTCAAATATTCTTCTGTTAAACGAATAAAAACGAGCGCGGAGGGATTTGAACCCCCGACCCACAGAACCGGAATCTGTTGCTCTATCCACTGAGCCACGCGCCCTAAATCTACTCCACTATAGCACAGATTTATAAATTAGCAGGGTTGACGGAAGTACTATCGCTACCAACTTCAAAATGCAGATGAAGCCCGATACATAAACCCGTACAACCCACAGCAGCGATTACTTGTCCTTGTTCTACAAATTTGCCTTCCCAAACATACAACTCCCTAACCTGAGGTAAGACAAAAGATGGGGCCAAACCCCCATTTGCCCCACTCCCTTGTGAGTAGGGAAGCTCCAACTATAGCGTTGACTGAATAGGAGTAGTTCACAACTGTTGTTTCCAACTAGCCAAGTCAGCTAAAGAGCGATCGCGATAACGTCCATAACGCTCTGGCTTACCTTTAATTTTTACCCCTAAATCCGGCAAAATGCCAAAATTAGGCGGCATTGGTTGAAAATGCTTCGGTGAAGCCGAACTAATAAATTCCAATAACGCCCCCATCATAGTAGTTGGTGGTGCTGTCAGTGGTTCTTTACCCAAAGCTATTCGCGCCGCATTGGTTCCTGCTAACCAACCATCTGCTGCAGCTGCTGTGTAGCCTTCAGTGCCAATCAACTGTCCGGCCGCTAATAAAGTTGGACACTGCTTAAATTGCAAACTAGAGTAAATTAATTGCGGCGCATTAATAAAAGTGTTGCGGTGCATCACCCCCAGGCGTACAAATTCAGCATTTTCTAAACCGGGAATTAGGCGAAAAACTCGCTTTTGTTCACCCCAGCGCAGGTTAGTTTGGAATCCTACCATATTCCAAAGTTGACCAGCTTTATCTTCTTGTCGTAACTGTACCACTGCATAGGGACGTTCCCCCGTACGACCATCACACAATCCCACAGGCTTGAGGGGTCCGTAGCGCATCGTATCTTCTCCCCGATGTGCTTGTTCTTCAATGGGTAAACAAGCTTCAAAAAATTTCGCCGTTTCCCGTTCAAAGTCCTTGATTTCAGTTTGTTCAGCTTGACGAAGTTCTGACCAAAAGCGCAAATATTGCTCCTTATTCATCGGGCAGTTAAGGTAAGCAGCTTCACCTTTGTCGTAGCGTGATGCCATAAAAGCAATATCATGGTTAATGGATTCTCCCACAACAATGGGACTAGCCGCATCAAAAAAGCTGAGGTATTCCATCCCCGTCAAGCGATGCAGGTCTGCCGCTAAATCAGGACTAGTTAAAGGACCCGTTGCCAAAACTACAATTCCTTCAGGAATAGCCCGCACTTCGCCCCGTCGAAATTCAATTAAAGGATGGTTTGATACAGTTTCCGTTAAATCTTCGCTAAATTTCCCTCTGTCTACAGCTAACGCCCCACCAGCAGGAACAGCGTGTTCATCGGCTTTAGCGATTACAATTGAATTGAGTTCACGTAGTTCTTGGTGCAATAATCCTGTAGCGCGATCGCTTGCCATTGCCCCAAAGGAATTACTACAAACTAATTCCGCCAGATGTTCTGTATGGTGGGCAGGACTAAAACGTTTTGGGCGCATTTCATGGAGAATGACAGGAACTCCAGCCATGGCTATTTGCCAAGCTGCTTCTGTCCCAGCTAGTCCACCTCCAATTACTTGTATCGGTTGTTTATGCATATTCATGCTTATAAGTTCAGTTACCCAATTTCAATTTGCTGGGAATAATATGTATCAACAATCATCAACGCTCTGGTTTAACATATATTCCCTGTTATACCAATTTTCTTTCAGCTTGCCCTTACGGTAAAGTTTTATCATCCGCACAAACATCATCGGGAGGAAATACTGATGACACGCTCAAAAATAGTTGCAGTGATTACAGGTGCCATTTCTATTTTTTTAGCCATGGCCTATTTAATTTTAGTTCAATTGCTGGACTACCGGGATATGAAACCAGCCCCGATTAGTCAATTGTCACCACAACAAGTTGTATTAGCCGTAAGTTGCCATCAAGAAAAAAATTTTTTGTAAAAAATTGCACTCTTAAAATCACTTTATAAAATCTGTTAGAGACTTGAATATTCCTGTCTCTACATTTTTTACTGAGAAAAAAACTTTTGACAAATTGGCAAAGAGTCAATTACATCAGTTGCTACATTAGTTGATTATTCATTAAAACTAATTAACCGAGGTCAACTAATGACAGAATTTCACCGGGAAGATAAAAACCAATTTATTTACCCTCGCAGTGCCTACTATGGTCAATTTAAGCCAGAGAACATACTGTTTAATGCAAAGCTCCAAGAATTTGCTCAAAAAGTTACCTACATCTCCAGTTTAGAAACCTCTGGGAAAATAACCCCCCAACAAGCTTATCAAAAAATAGAAACTCTTTGGCAAAACTTAAAAGGAAGCAAAAAACAACTGAATACTGGCAAACAACCAGAACCCCCCACAACACCTTGAAATTATTTAAGTCCCGGACTAAAGTCTCTGAAACTCATCTGGGGTCAGTGAAACCACTATATTTTCAGATTCTATTTGGATAATCCAACGGATGTTAGCTTGGCTGTGTGAGTTGGACTCAATTCCACGCACTATGCCAACTTTTCCGATTACGTACGCTGGACGTAATATCAAGACTTTATCTCCAAGTCGAACACTATTTGAGGTATACAATATCCCCCCTATAAATTCTACATTTTAAAAATGAAATTATACGAGTAAAAACCAGCAACTAATCTAGCTTAACTAAAACTTTCTTATTTCATAATCTTTTCTTAACTAAGATTGTTATAAATCATGGGTCACACGTTACCATAGCAACAAAAAAATCCTCAATTGCTGACCGTGGCCTTTTCACCTGCGGACTTGGAAACAGGATTGTTTTGAGCCAGAATTATTTAAAACCGAAGTATTCATTCCACCAAAATCAACTGCCATTGGGATATTATTATGTGCCACCAGCCACCAATAATAAAAAAGCTTCCATATGATATTTTTGTTGGTAAATCACATTGATGGTAGTTAGTCGTGAAAGTTCTGAATTTTCGGTAGGATAGCTCCCATGTACTCCATTGAGCTACACCTTACAATTAAGTAATACTATGGCAACTTCCTCAACTCCCACTCAAGAAACCCCTGCTAACTGGCATATCTTGCTGGAACAATTAATGGATGGTCAATCATTGTCTCGCACTCAATCTGCTGAATTAATGCAAGGGTGGTTAACTGAGGCTGTTCCACCAGAGTTATCAGGGGGAATTTTAACAGCACTGAATTTTAAAGGTATTTCCGCCGAAGAGTTAACGGGGATGGCTCAAGTACTACAATCCCAATCCACAGCACTCAGCACACAGGATGGGTCACCCCCGGCTGGGCTAACATCACTTAAGAATATGATAGATACTTGTGGTACTGGGGGCGATGGGTCATCGACCTTCAATATTTCCACAGCAGTTGCTTTTGTTGCTGCTGCTTACGGTGTCCCTGTTGCCAAACATGGCAATCGCTCCATGTCAAGCCTCACAGGCAGCGCCGATGTCTTGGAAGCCTTGGGAGTAAATCTGAGTGCGTCTAGTGAAAAAGTCCGAGCGGCAGTAAAAGAAGTAGGGATTACCTTCTTGTTTGCCCCTGGGTGGCATCCAGCACTCAAATCTGTTGCTGCTTTGCGACGAACTTTGAAAGTACGAACAATATTTAACTTACTGGGTCCATTGGTCAACCCGTTGTTTCCCAATGGACAAGTAGTAGGGCTATTTACTCCCAAACTTTTAACAACTGTAGCCCAAGCGTTACATAATTTGGGTAAGGAAAAAGCGATTGTCTTACATGGGCGAGAAAAACTTGATGAGGCCGGCTTGGGAGATATAACTGACTTGGCAGTTTTATCAGAAGGCCAAGTAAAATCAACTACTGTAAATCCTCAAGAAGCAAGTGTAACAACCGCCCCCATAGGGGCACTTCGGGGTGGGGATGTCCAAGAAAATGCAGCCATTCTTAAGGCAGTACTACAAGGCAAGGGCACTCAGGCACAAGAAGATGCTGTGGCATTAAATGCTTCCTTCGCACTGCAAGTGGCGGGTGTAATTCCCTGGTTAGACCATGCTCAAGGTGTGAGTTTGTCCAGACAAATTATTCAGAGTGGTTCGGCTTGGGAAAAATTGGAACAGCTAGTCCAGTTTCTACAGAATTAACTTGTGAATGTGATTGCGGGCTAAACTCGACAACATCACGTCTGATAGTGACATCATAATTGCCAAAAAAGTCGTGACCTAATAATCCGGTTTCTAGTTCTGGTCCCGCGATGGCCACTGCTACTCTATTGACTGTCACTCCAGCAACTGCCATGGAATCAACATAACCAATGGGAAATTCTACTGTTCTAGCACTGGCAGTATTTGCCTTAGTTGTTCCCACTGGCACAACTCCCAATACATCGGCCATTTCTGGGGTGATGACCGTACTACTGGCTCCTGTATCAAGAATCATCTCAAATTTCTGTCGGTTGTTAAAGGTGACTTCCACAATGGGTGTTCCACCAATACGTCTTTTGATCGCGGCAATAAATACTTTTTTTTCCGGTGCTAGGAATGCTGATATCGGGGGAACAGGTTTTACTGGTGACTGTGGTGTGGGTGTAGGTGGAATTAGAACAGGAACCGAGGGCTGAGTTTGGTTTGGGGGAACAGCCACTAGAATACCCTGATTATTTGCCTCTACTGACGGCAGAGGGGGATGAATAGCTTGTTGTCGGGCAGCCTTGACTAAAGTACGGTATTCAAAAATTTTCCTTTGGGCTCCAGCAAACTGTGGGCTGTCCTGGGGCACTTTTCCCATGAGCCTGATTGCGTCTTGGTACTGACTGGCTACCAAGTTCCAATCGTCTGGGGATTCAGCAGACTGACTGATACTCCAAGCCCCTACAGCCTGATCTAGACCCATTTCAAAAAAACTTATTTTGGGTTTTGACGGTGGTGATGCTTTGGTTGCTGGCAATGGTTGTGCTGCTATGGGTACAACAGGAGACAACACTGCCAAATTGTCAGTTTCTCTAGAAGTTTGTCTGCTATTAGTCTCAGAAATCTGACTTTTTTGATGGCAAGCAACACCCAAAACTGCGAGGGTGCTGGAGATAAAAATCAGGGTTGCAGGAGATAAAAACGACCGAAGCATAATTAACTTCAATTTAAAATGCGTAAGGGACTGCCAATATACTTAGGTTTTGTCACCAATGCTGACTAAATCCACGAATATCAAGTGCAGGGAGTTTCACGTGAGATAATTAGTGTTCGGAGTATTAGCTCAATTGTGGACTAAAAACAGCTTGCTATTAACTACCGACCACTTAATAAATTTAACCACCCAAAAAAATTACTCTTCCACTATAACCAAGCTCAAGCTTTGCTAAACTTCGTGGGGGAATTACTTCTTCTCAAACCAATGCTACACCCCATGTCTAATATTTAACCCTAATTTTGTTTTAATAACCTATGCCCCTACCTGACAAAATACCTGCTCTACTTGTGTTGGCTGATGGAACTTCTTATCGTGGTTGGTCTTTTGGTGCAACGGAGACCAAAATCGGAGAAGTAGTATTCAACACCGGCATGACTGGATATCAAGAAGTCCTCACTGACCCCAGTTATTGCGGTCAAATCGTCATTTTTACCTATCCTGAATTAGGTAATACTGGCATTAACCTTGAGGATGAAGAATCAAATCGGCCGCAAGTACAAGGAGCCATCGCTCGCAACATTTGTTATTCCCCCAGTAACTGGCGGTCAACACAATCCCTACCTGACTACCTCAATCGGCACCAAATACCTGGTATCTACGGTGTTGATACCCGGGCTCTCACCCGGAAAATTCGCACATTAGGAGCCATGAATGGTGGTATTTCTACATCAATTCTGGATGAAGGCGAATTGTTAGAGCAAGTACTAGCAGCGCCCAGCATGGCTGGTTTGAACTTGGCGCGTCAAGTTTCCACTCCCACAGTGTATGAATGGACAGATGCCACAATCCCTGGTTGGGAATTCAACTCGGAGTCTGTGGCCAATGGCGAAGAATGTTTTGAAGAGTCTTTTACAGTTGTTGCCCTTGACTTTGGTGTAAAACGTAATATTTTGCGTCGCCTGGCAAGTCACGGCTGCCGAGTGATTGTTGTTCCTGTGGACACACCGGCAGAGGAAATTCTCAAATACAATCCAGATGGTATTTTTCTTTCCAATGGACCTGGGGACCCAGCGGCCGTTACTGAAGGCATAGAAACTGCCAAAACATTACTGCAAACTAAAAAACCCATATTCGGCATTTGTATGGGACACCAAATTTTAGGTCATGCCCTAGGGGCGGAAACTTATAAACTAAAATTTGGTCACCGTGGTTTAAATCAACCGGCAGGACTACAGCAGAAGGTGGAAATTACTAGCCAAAACCACAGTTTTGCTATTAACCCAGATTCATTACCTACCACAATGGTGGAAATTAGCCACCTGAACCTCAATGACGGCACTGTTGCTGGTCTACGTCATAAGTCTCTGCCCATATTCTCTGTTCAGTATCACCCGGAGGCTAGTCCTGGACCTCATGATGCTGACTACTTATTTGAGCAATTTGTCCAAGCTATGCGAACAGCGCGGTAAATTTATATAAAATCATGACACTATCACATTGCCCCACAGTCTAAACCTCTGAGCAATTCCTGCTCTTGCATAGGAAATTTCTTCAGTTTTTGATTGATCTTCGTTTTGCAGAAGGTGAGACGCTTCTTTTGCCTCAAGCTACTACAGCTAAGGTAAGGTAAAAAGAGAAATGGGTAATCAAGGGAATAATGGCAGAAGCGATTAATCATGTATCTACCCATTCCGCTACTCCCGTTATCCCAGCGGATCGTAGACAACTTGTGTTAAAACCGTCTATACTCGAGCGTTCACATTAACCATGAGGAGGGAATTATTGCTGAACCACTAAATCTAACCGTGAGCCTGAGAGGCACTCGCGAAGCCCGGGATAACTGTCAGCTATTCCGCCTCACAGGTTTGTTAGACGCATTTTCTGAGCCGACGTTTCGCAAGGTACTTGGCAATAAAATTGAAGATGGTCCCAAGAATATTATCCTGGATCTCTCACAAATTGACTTTGTTGATAGCTCCGGATTGGGTGCTCTGGTGCAGCTAGCTAAACAAGCTCAAACTGCCGGCGGTACTTTGCAAATTGTCACAAATGCCCGCGTCACTCAAACGGTCAAGCTTGTTCGCTTAGAAAAGTTTCTAGCCCTGCAAACTTCAGTTGATGCGGCTTTAGAAAACATCAACAAGTCTTGATCCCTTGACCTAAAAAGGTGTACTCAGCAGTGCGAGATTATGTGTCAAGGAATCCTCGCTTCTTCAGGATACATCTGGCCGACGGAGGGTTACACCCCGCATTTTAACGAAATAACAAGGTTTTTAGCAGGCGATGGCATGAGGAAAATTGCGCCTCTAACCCGTAAAATCGCTAAGGTGAGGTGTGATGCTCCTGAATAGCTGGCGGACTCCTCCAAGACGAGGAAGTATGTCAAATCTGGGTGGCTAAATCTTTAGTAACTCTGACAAGTAACCTCTCTCACTAGGAGAGAGGTTTACAAATGGCGAACCCTTGTCGGAAAACTACTTACTTCACCGATGAGTAGTGCAGTAGGTTTGAATTTAGTAGTGAATGCCCGGCAAGTGAATAAAATAATCTGATACTTTAATATAATAAAGTACCTATTCAGATAAATTACCAATGAAAAAAGTTAAGATTGGTAAGTAATGTTTTACAGTATCCATTATGTTAGGTGTACCAACATCACTGGGTGCAGAAGTAATAAATAAACTAAATCTTTCCGAAGATGCCTGCCAACTGTGGTCCGTTAACGAATGATGAATTTGTGACATCGAAGGAAAAGGAGCTATTGGATGGACAAGATGAAGGGCTTACGCCTGGTTTGTCTTGGAATGAAGCATTGTTGGCAACCACCAGAACATTACCTCTAAAAATTTCTCGGTCACAAATACAACAAATTTCGCCTTTGTCTTTGGCTTATATAGGCGATGCAATTTATGAATTATATGTTAGGATGTTCTATCTGTTGCCAATGCAGCAGACAAAAACCTACCACTGTTTGGTAGTAGAACAGGTAAGAGCCGAAACACAAGCGCTACATTTGCGATCGCTGATTCCGCATCTGACACCAGCCGAGTTAGAAATTGTCCGTCGAGGGCGTAATGCCTCTTCAGGACGACCTAAGCGGGTTGATCCCAAAATTTATCAACAGGCAACAAGTTTAGAAGCCTTAATTGGCTACCTTTATCTCACCGATTCCCAACGCTTAACCGAGTTATTGCAAAAACTCCATCTAGAGAAATAGTGAATGACTCAACCTCGTGATGGGAAACTCAGCACGTGGGGTTCAGTAAGTTCAAAAAATCCCAATGTCCAGACAATAAACTATACCCACAACTTATATGACTAGTAAACCGAGGAAAATCCAAACCCCTAGCGAGCCTAATCGTGGGCAACCACTAAAACTCAAGAGCAAGCGTGTTATTCCCAGTTCTATTCGCAGTCCCCGTGTCAGCGATAGAGATAAAAAGCCTGTTTCCAGAGGTACAAGCAAACATCGCATTGACCCGCCCTCATCCCCAGCATTAAAACCAGCAGAAGATAGCGATCTCATCTACGGTCGCCATCCAGTTCTCAGTGCTTTAGAAACTGAGCGGAGACTAAACCGCATTTGGATCACTACTCGTCTGCGTTACGACCATCGCTTTCATCATTTACTCATGCAAGCCAAGGAAAATGGCACGGTTATTGATGAAGTAGAGCCAAAACGCTTAGACCAAATTACTGATAGAGCTAATCACCAAGGGATCGCCGCCCAGGTGGCCCCCCACGAATACATTGAGCTGCCCGATTTGATTGCACAAGCGAAATCTGTTACTGACCCCGTAATTGTAGTAGCTGAAGGAATTACTGATCCCCACAATTTGGGAGCAATTATTCGCACTGCTGAAGCAATAGGGGCTCAGGGATTAGTGATACCCCAAAGAAGGGCATCGGGAATCACTTCCGCTGTGATGAAAGTGGCAGCAGGTGCTTTAGAACACTTTTCTGTAGCTAGAGTGGTTAACCTCGGCCGGGCTTTAGAAGAATTGAAAGAAGCTGGTTTTTGGATTTATGGTACTGCTAGCACCGCCAGCGAACCTCTGCACACAATTAGTTTCAGTGGCCCTATGGTTCTGGTAATCGGTTCAGAAGGGGAAGGGCTGAGTATGCTCACACAGCGCTCCTGTGATGTTTTGGTTTCAATACCACTCCTGGGCAAAACCCCTAGTCTCAATGCCTCGGTGGCGGCAGGTATGGCGCTTTATGAAATCTATCGCCAACGGTCGTTTAACACTTTGTACCTAGATAAATTACAAAAACCTCTTTAAAAAAAGAGAGTAACAGAGTATAAAGAAATGTAAAAGAAAAAACAACACCATATCCTTTCCTTTAATATCCAGTACCACATTGATAAATTGGCGACAACCATGCAAACGATTTGGAATCACCTGAAGGAATCATTGATTAACACATTTCACAACCTAGGCCTAGCTTGGTGGGTGGAAATTGTGACGCAAAGTCCCCGTTGTACCTACTACTTCGGGCCATTTTTGAGTTCTGCTGACGCCAAGGTAGCTCTCAAAGGCTACATAGAAGATTTGGAGGTCGAAGGAGCACAAGGAATAGTCGTGAATGTTAAGCGCTGTAAACCAAGCACTTTAACAATTGCCGAAGACTTGGGGGAAAGGATTGACCGCAAAGTAAAGCCTGTCTTTAGCGGTCAGATGTAATTAGGATTGAAAGGCTTCCACAGTTCTCAAGCTAAACTTGAGAACTGTGGTAGAAATCTGATTGCCATAAACTGGATGTTTCACCAGCACATTCTTCAACCCAGAGGTGTTGAATCCTGCAATAAAAATTTACAATTTTTGCGTTTTACCCAGATAAAGTTCATTGTCTATTAAGAATAGAGTCATTAATTGCTCAAATTTTGTATCACCGACGCACAACTTGGACAGTTAACAGTCAACAGTCAAC
>NZ_JANQDJ010000059.1:0-52460 GCF_029891685.1 Umezakia ovalisporum Ak1311
GTGAGAGATTAATTGACGGTGCAATATCCCCTGATGCTACCAGGGACTTAACCCAGATACAAGCACATTTAACTCAGTTCAGCACTGTAATATAGATATGTTTTGAATGTTGACGGTTGACTGTTGATGGGTCAGGGTTTAAGAGCTACAACCACCGGGAGCCGTGGGTTTCTAACCCATGGCTCAAAGCTAAAGTCGCATGAATCCCACTGGGTGTTGAATATAAGTTTATAAATTATGTAACCTACCACTCGCTATCAGACTGTTAATTTATTCCCCGTCTGTCTGGGTGTTGATGGTCTGACATCTTCCCAGTCAACAGTTAACTGTCAACAAATCCAAATCTACCCCCGAATGACTGTAATATTTCTGGACTGGGGACTTAAGGCTATTTCCGTGGTGGTTCTCTCACTAATGGGGGGTAAATCAGGGCGACGGTCAAATATGATTAACCATCCTGTATCTAAATTTAAACCTGATAAATACTTATCTAGCTGTGTTAATCCTTGGGGTAAGGGGTCGGCTTTACCTTGTTTCCATACCTTTAATTCCATCCCTAACACTACATCCCCATAACGCAGACATATATCCATCCTCCCGGAGCCTATGGTGTATTCCCGTTCTAAGCTACCACCACCATTAACCACACGGTGTAAAAATGCCATTAATACTAAATGAGGAGCAATTTCTGGGTAAGGGGTACTTTTAAATAATGGTTCTCCATGTTGTCGCCAAAAGTCTAAGAATAAGTCTAATAATTTTTCTGGGATTAATTCACCATTAGGACTCAACCATTGAGGTTCAATCACCCCTAGGGACATAATGGATGTATAGGCTAAAACTTTAGGTAAAACTTCTCTATATATGGGGTTGGCAATTTCTAAACCTCTAATGGAATGATAGCGACACAATCCTAAATCTAGGACAAAACGAATATCATCATTAGGCACATCTGGTAATTCTTCACCGGCTAACATGGGTTGAATAATTGCTTTTACCCTATCTTCCCGCAGTCGTTCTGCTAAACTATCTAAGTGGGTGTCTTGCCTTTGAATTAGTATATCTTTGGCTTCATTGATTAAGTCTACTGTAATGGGGATATTTACATCTTCTGCTAAATATTCTGTAACTTGACGGGCGATGGCGTTGACTAACCAAGGTTGACCTTGGGTTAAATAGTAGGCGTGGTTAATGGCTTGGGGGGTAAAGATTTGCCCTGTGGCTACGGTGTGTTGTTGGTAGAGACTTGTCACATCTTCCAAAGTAAAATTACTTAAGGTTATAGATTCTACCTTGATGTTAAAGGGGCTAGAGGTATTTAATCTATCAGTACCGCCGGAGGATACCTTATAATCTCTCACATCCCGCATCCCAATTAAGGCTACACATTGGGGGAAACCCTGGGGGCGACGGGGGAAACCATCCCTTAATTGCCTTAAGACAGTAATTAAAGTTTGATTTTGCAGAGAGTCAATTTCATCAATAAACACCACTAGGGGGCGCACAGAAGTTTCTGCCCAAGATTTGAGGAAAGAGCCAATACGTTGAGGTGGATTACCATTAGTTAAAAAAGGTGGTTGTAATTCTGTTGGTAGCCAAAAGTCAATAGCATCTTGCCAAGCATCTAAAATTCTTCTTTCTGCTACTTCTGGCTGATGGGGAAAAGCAGAGCCTACCTCTGCGGATACCATGACGGCGGTGTACTTACCACTGGCTGTTAATTCCTGTGCTAGGGCGAGCATGGCAGTGGTTTTACCTGTTTGTCTGGGTGCATGGATAACAAAGTAATTGCGCTGCTCAATCAGGCGTTTTAACTCTGGTAAGCGTTCACTGGTGGATAGGGTGTAGTGTATATCTAGTTGACAAGGGCCTGCGGTGTTAAACCATTTAGTCATAAAAGTTTAAGTATAGGTTGATTTGATTATAAGTTCTATGATTGTTGACGGTTGACTGTTGACTGTTGACTGTTGAGGGGGGTTAGAAACCCTATATAAAGGCTTAAATTGTAGAAATATTATGAATCCGAATTATAAGGATATTGGTGTCAGTGATGTTCGGGGGGGGTGATCATAAAATCTACTGGACACAGGTATTCGGTAGACGTTAATTAATATCTTGACACTCCCCATGCCTAGAAGGCATGGAATTCTTAAACAGTCCACAGAAGAACTGTCATAGGTTGTGAGTGCAGCAAATTCCTCACCGTGAGGACTTGCTACCTACGCATTAATGGAACTTTGCTTGGCTTAATCAGTACCATTGTCTCAGTAAGGATTATGAGGGTCTCCCTGAAATGAGTGAAGCGGCTATATGTGCCGTTATCAGTAGGATTTCGTTGTCTAAAGATTTACTTTATGAATAGTCTCTTAGTACTATGTAAAGAAGCGGTTATATTTGCCAAAAATTTGCTGTATTGATATATACTTGTATAGTTGTGTTAAAGTTGGGAGTTATGATACATCTGCCATGTGGATAAATTTAACCAAACAATAACCTATGAGTAATACAATGTCCTTACTTGCTACACCGTGGTTTTGAAAATACTTGTTAATAAAGTGATATGACAGCAGTTATACAACCGGGCAATATTTGGCAACAAGTTGCGACTAATCTCACAAAGTTATCATCAGCAGAGATTTTGCAATTGCTGGAAGAATACCAAATGTTGCCAGCGCTAATCAAAGAAATGGTACTCGACCAAGCGATCGCTCCAATTTCTTGTACAGCAGAAGAGGGGAAAGTTGCTTGTGAACAACTGGCCCAACATTATCAAATCACCTCTGATGAAGCGCGTCACCGCTGGCTTAAGCAAAATCAGATGAGTGAGCAAAAATTTACGGCCATAGCTATCCGCCAATTTAAAATCGAAAAATTCAAGCGCCTGACCTGGGGAGACGATTTAGAGTCTTATTTTTCACAGCGCAAACCCCAATTAGATCGAGTAGTGTATTCTTTGATCAGAACTAATGACATTGGTATTGCTCAGGAAATTTACTTCCGGTTACAAGCAGAAGAACAAAGTTTTGGCGAATTAGCACGGGAGTATTCTCAAGGCTCAGAGGCACAAACAAATGGCTTAGTTGGCCCGGTGGAATTGCAAAGCATCCATCCAGTTTTGGCAAAACTATTGTCTACTAGCCAGCCGCAGCAACTATTACCGCCAACTCAATTAGAAAACTGGATAGTAATACTCCGGCTAGAGAAGTTGTTGCTAGTACAGTTAGACAACGCCTTACGTCACAGGTTGCTGAATGAACTTTTTAATAATTGGCTACAAGCACAGATGGCAGCCCATAATAACTTAGTTCAACAATTAGAAAACGCGACAGTTAATGCATAATAGTCAAAGTATAAACCTATTTTTTTAGGTTGTAGTTGTGGATACACTTTTACACATACCTATCCGGGAATGACTTATATTAACAGTTCCTTTCAAGCATTTATTAGCAACTTAGAAGGGTTTAAAGAGCTACCCACTGAAGAGATAACTGAGATCTCCAAAAAACTACAAGCTTGGCGCTACCGTATAGGCCAGAAAATAATTGGCAAAGATAAACTGCCCGAACAAATTACAATTATTTACGAAGGAAAAGTACGTTTGTTGGGATATCATCCCCAAACACAAATACCTACCACATTAAAATTGTTGAATCCAGGGGAAATCCTGGGTGAGATTAGTATATTACGGGACATTGCCTGTGAAACTGCCATCGCTTCTAATGAAGTTATCTGTCTGAGCTTGAGTAAAACGGAGTACTTACGCCTCCTGGCTTCCTACCCAGACTTTGCTAATGCGCGCTCCAACCGGGGTCATTTAATAGAGGTGTTTGATGTTCTGAGTTCACAAATTGAAAAGCAAGCCAACGCAGTTTCTAATCTCACAGAAGTTGTTCAACACGCTTTATCCAAAGCACAAGTACATTACCTAAAACCAGGAATCACCCCAGTCAACCAACTAGATGGTGAAAATATCTGGTTTGTCAGTGGTGGTGGTTCAGTCAGCAAATTCTCTCCTGGTTCGCGTTTAGAACTAGGTGACAGACTGGAAGTTAAGGGTAAAAATCTCGCGCGTTTGATTGGTTTATTTCCTGGGGACTTATCATTTTTAAATGGTCATCAGGGACAAAATCCCATTTACAATGACCAACCATCCATCACCGATAATGTAGAGATTCCATACGCCCAAGAGCAAGAAATTCCTCAGTCCGAATCATCTCCACAGAGAAAGAGAAGTAGAAAAAAACGTCAAAACTACCCATTTGTTGGCGGTAAAGGGGAAATTAATACCATTTTCGCCTGTTTTCAAATGCTCTCGCGACACCTACACATCCCCTTTCGTCGGGAGGTGATTCGTCGCATCTTAAATGAGCAACTCAAACGCCAAGGTAGTATATCTTTTCCGGCTTGTGCTTACGTAGCCGAGTTAATCGGACTGAAATCCCAACTAGTAGACTTACCTGTTGGTGCAATTACGCGCATTCCTACACCAGCAATAATTCATTATCTTGATAGTTATGCTGTTTTGTATGAAATAGACGCTCATCACGTTGTTGCAGGTGTACCAACCCAAGGAATTATACGTTGCAAACCTGCTCAATTTGTAGAGCAATTAAATGTTGATAAAAACAATTTACCTTCTCTGGTAAAAGTTTTGTTGCTGACGACTACTAAGGAAACACCTCAAGAACGCTTTGGTATACAGTGGTTTCTTCCTTACCTTTCCAGATATCAGCGAGTTCTGATAGAAGTTTTTATTGCTTCGTTTTTCGTCCAGTTAGCCCAGCTAGCTAATCCCTTAGTCATTCAGTTAATTATCGACAAAGTTATAGTTCAAAATAGTATTAGTACCTTGAATGTTTTAGGTATTTTGCTATTAGTAGTAGGCATATTTGAAGCACTACTAACTACGTTAAGAACTTACTTGTTTGTCGATACCACTAACCGCATTGATATGGGTTTGGGGTCGCAAATTATTGATCACTTACTACGTCTACCACTGCGGTATTTTGAACGCCGACCTGTAGGTGAACTTGCCACTCGCGTCAACGAATTAGAGAATATACGTCAGTTTCTGACTGGTACTGCCTTAACAGTGGTATTAGATGCCATATTTTCGATAATTTATATTATCGTCATGCTGTTTTATAGTTGGCAGTTAACCTTGGTAGGTTTAGGGACGATTCCTATATTTGTAATTCTCACCTTAATTGCTTCTCCCACTATTAGCAAACAGCTACGCACCAAAGCTGAACGCAATGCCCACACTCAATCTTATTTAGTTGAGGTAATGTCGGGTATTCAAACAGTGAAAGCGCAAAATATTGAATTGCAATCCCGTTGTTCTTGGCAAGAGCGTTATGCTCGGTATGTGGCTGCTGGTTTTAAAACCGTTATCACCTCGACCCTCGCCAATTCCACTAGCAGTTTTCTCAACAAACTCAGTGCATTGTTAGTGTTATGGTTAGGTTCTTATTTAGTTCTACAAGGAGAATTAACCCTAGGTGAATTAATTGCTTTTAGAATTATTTCTGGTTACGTTACTAGCCCAATATTGCGTTTAGCTCAACTCTGGCAAAACTTCCAAGAAACTGCTTTATCTCTAGAGCGCTTGAGCGACATTGTTGATACACCGCAAGAAGCAGAAATAGACCGGGAAAATATTCCTTTACCAGCCATTTCTGGAAGCGTAAAATTTGAAAATGTTTCCTTCCGATTTGCTACCAACGGACCGTTACAACTTTCTAGTGTGAATGTCGATATTCCATCAGGAAAATTCGTTGGCATTGTCGGAGAAAGTGGTTCAGGTAAAAGTACGATGATGAAGTTACTGCTGAGACTGTACGAAGTGGAGTCTGGCAGAATCTTGATCGATGGTTATGATATTGCCAAGGTAGAACTTTATTCTCTGCGACGACAAGTGGGTGTAGTTCCCCAAGAAACGCTGTTGTTTGATGGTACTGTTCAGGAAAATATTGCCCTCACCAACCCCGATGCGACAACTGACGAAATTATTGCAGCAGCTCGTGTTGCAGTGGCTCATGATTTTATTATGTCCTTACCCAACGGTTACAACACAAGGGTGGGAGAACGGGGGGCTGGGCTTTCCGGTGGACAAAGACAAAGAATTGCCATTGCTCGTTCTATTTTACAGCGACCAAAATTATTAGTTTTAGACGAAGCAACAAGCGCTCTAGATTATCCCACCGAGCGACAAGTTTGTTTAAATTTAGCTAAAGCCTTTGAAGGTAACACAGTTTTCTTTATTACCCACCGCCTCAACACTGTGAGTCATGCAGATACGATTATCGTCATGGATAACGGTAGGGTTATAGAGCAAGGAAGCCATCAAGAATTAATGGCTGCTAAAGGTCATTATTTTTATCTTTATCAGCAACAGGAAGTGAATTTGTAACTCCATAGTAAAGAGTTCAATAAATCCAGTTGCTTCTTTGGTCTGTGACTATCAAAAGTCTTCTCACACATCTGACTGGGGCTGTATTCACAATTTTTTCACCAACCTATCAAATTACCATGATTCAACTGAATGGCAATGGCAACGGTAAGCATAACAACGGTGTGAACGCTGATTCATCAGTGCTCACATCTCCAACTAAGGCTACTAATCATGCTTTAGCAAATGCTGAGTATACTAATTTTGAACAATCAGTTATATTACGCCAATCTCCAATTTGGTCACGCACAATTATGCTGACCTTAATAGGGCTGGCTTGTTTTGGAATTACTTGGGCTTATTTCGCCAAAATTGAGCAAGTAGTTCCTGCTACAGGTCAACTCAAGCCTGAAGGGACAGTTAAAGAAATTCAAGCTCCTGTGACTGGAGTAGTCAAATTTGTTCATGTCAAAGATGGAGAACAAGTTAAGCCAGGAGATTTGCTGCTGACTTTTGAAACCGTTGCTACCGTTGCTGAATTGGGTGCTTTGAGAAAGATTCGCACGGCCTTAATGGAAGAAAATCAAACTTATCGTCGGTTAATGGCAAATAGCTCTACAACAGCAGGTGAGTTAGAATTTTTGCGCGGTAAATTACCATTAGATGCTGGGTTTCTGTTGAAAAATAGGATAGCTTTAGTTAAAGAAAATGAATTGTTACGCGCTGAATTGAGAAACTTTAACACGGGTGCAGCTTTAGGAGTTGATGAACAACAACGTCTAGAATTTGCTCAAAAAGAATTAGATTCCCGATCTGCTACAGCCAGGTTACAAGTAGAGCAAACTAAAAAGGAACTGGCTCAAATCAAAGTCAGAAAGAATGATACTAAATCTGGTTTAGCTATCCAAAAAGGTATTCTAGATAAAATCAAAGTGTTGGCAGAAGAAGGTGGTATTTCCCAGCTTCAGTATCTTAATCAACAACAAGAGGTGCAAACTCTCAAAGCCACCATAGAGCAATTAGAGGAAGAAGAAAAGCGTTTACAGTTCGCAATTGAACAAGGAGATGAAGAGCTGAAAAATTCCTTGGCTAGTTCCAGTAAAAATGTCTTAGAAAAAATAGCTGAACACAAAAAACGTATTGCTGAAATTGATAGCCAGCTGATGAAAATTGTTCTAGACAATGAACAAAGATTGGCAGATATAAATAGTAAAATTTCTCAAGCTCAGTTAAACTTTCAATATCAAGAACTACGGGCTCCTGTGTCGGGAACAATATTTGACTTACAAGCAAAATATCCTGGTTTTGTAGCAAATATTGGTCAAAAGGTCTTACAAATTGTACCTGATGATAAATTTATTGCCGAGGTTTTTATTACAAATAAAGATATTGGCTTTGTGGAAGAAGGAATGGCAACGGATGTAAGAATTGACTCTTTTCCCTTTAGCCAATTTGGGGATATTAAAGGAAAAGTAATTAGCATCGGCTCAGACGCGTTACCACCAGACCAAACACATCAGTTTTATAGATTTCCCGCCAGAATTGGTTTAGATAAACAACATTTAGATATTCAAGGCAGAAAAATCTCCTTACAGTCAGGAATGTCTATTGTGGCTAATATTAAGGTGCGTGAAGAACGTTCAGTTATGAGTCTATTCACGGAAATGTTTACTAAACAAGTGGAAAGCTTGAAAGAAGTACGTTAATTATTTGAGGGCTTTAGCCCTCAAATTCCGGCAAAAATCAACTCATCAATGGTGAGATTCACGGCACATCAATGGGAATCAACCCGTTTTCTGGCAAATAGTCGCGGAAACGTCCTTCATCCCCTAGGACTAAAACCAGGTGCAGGGAATAGTCTGGGGAAATTTGCAAATCAGCCCAGGGTACTGCAACTTCTAAACAATTGTCTAAAGCGACTTGGGCCCGGCTAAAGCGGGAATACCATTGATAATTTTCTCCAGCTTCATGAAACTGAATGGATTGGGTACGTAAATTAATTTCCAAATGGTGGTGGTAGAGGTAATTAAGTGGGGGAATATCTGGCACATCTGCCATGGGAATAGAGCTATTGTGCATTGTCCTATGGGGATAGAACCACAACAAGTTCAACTCTTCAGGTAAATCTCGTTGTGCAAGGACACCATTTTTGAAGTCCACCCGCAGATAGAAATTGAGGTGATCTACCCCATACCAAAGTCTTTGAATCACACTGTTGTTGTGCATAGTTCCCCGGGCTCCACCAATCTCTATACGTCCGGCTCTGTCCCAGTCTTGTTCATCACCTTTACCATCAATGACTGGATGAATAAACCCTTCTGGCCTGTGGTCAGTTCGTGCTTCGTGAACTTCTAGTGGTTGGTGGAGATAAAAAGGTGCTGGTTCATTTAAGGCTTTGTAAATTCCCAACAGGTGTTCTCGAAATAGTTGGTCGAACACAGCATCCTGATTGGAAGAATGACCTTCGCCAAACCACCAGAACCAATCGGAACCTTCGGCGGCGTATAAAGCTTCCCATGCTTGTGGGTTGTTTTCTTCTGTGGCTTCGGGATGTTTAGCTAGTGTTTCTCGAGCGTGGGTTAGGTAGTCCCAAGCGCGATTTTTCACTGGGTCGCCAATCCAAGTGGTGAAATTACCATCTACCCAAGAACCACTATGTAGCTGTGCTTGGGGTATAGTTGCAGTGGGGGGGAATTGTTGGAGAAATTCTGAGACGGTAACGAGTTTGAGATGGGGTTCGTTGCTTAAGGTTTGATACAACGCTTCTAAGAAAGGTTTACCGTCTTGGGGATAAAATTCCCAACAGTTTTCCCCGTCTAATGCAATGGTGACTAACCAAGGTGTTTCGCTGTGGCTTTCTCTTTGCATCTTGGCGATGGCTTGCAGATGTCCTACTAGTTCCGCTGCTGCTTGTTTTGGGGCCATTGACCCGTAGGTAAAACCAATCAAATCTGATAATCTGTGGTCTCGAAAGACAATTGCCAAATCACCTGCGGGAGTTTCTAAGCGATAAGGTCTGTATAATAATTCTGGTTGCTGGACGTTTCCGGCTCCATCCCGGTGAAAAAAGTGTTTTAGTGACCAACCCAGCACCGCTTCATCTGAGCAAATCCACTGAAAACCTTGTTTAATAATATATGGCAGAATTTCCGGGCTGACTGATTGTTCTGAAGGCCATAAACCCCGTGGTTCTTGCCCAAAACGCTCTGTATATAAATCCCAGGCCTTACTCAAGTGCCGGGGAATATCTTCCACCCATTGGAACCGACGCTGGGGTAGTTTTATTCCGGGTACTGCTACTTGGCCAGAGTTGGTGTCAGCCAGGAGGGGCAAAATTGGGTGAGTGTAGGGGGTGGTGGTGATTTCTAGCTGCCCGGCTGCTTGCATTTTCCGGTGTTGGGGAATAATCTGACTGAGAATTTCCCGCTGTTTCCCATATATGCGCTGGCGATGGCTTAAAGTAAAATTTCGACCTTGCTTTAACCAAGCTGCAATTTCTGGGTCTGCCCAAAATAGAGGGTCAATCCACGCCAAATTGTGCCAAGCCAGTAAGTCGCTGTAATCAGACAATTGCCAATTAGCCAAACACCAGGCTTGCCCTTTTTCCTGTCTTTGGTAGTATAACTCAGCGTAGCGGGGATGGGGGTCAATTAAAGTGTGGTGATTGGCATCAAAAAAGTGTTGGACAATAAATTCTCGTTGTTCCTGAGTTATTTGTTCATCGGGGGTCAAACTAGCTGTGAGGTAGGGGTCAAAGGCAGTGCCTGCAATGTAATCTTCCAGTTGTAATATTAGGGATGGTACTAAATTTACGGTTTGGTGTAACTTCGGATACTTTTCCAGAATTAATATTAAATCTAAATAATCTTTGGTTCCATGCAACCGTACCCAAGGTAGGTGGTAGTGCTGACTGGTAGAAAGGGAAACGCCGCTGTTAGGGGACTTGTACAGCGGCTGGTGTTGATGCCAGATGAAAGCAACGTGTAAGGGATAAGACATGGTGAATAATGGAAAATGGAAAATGGAGAATGAAACATGGAGGATGGGAAATGGGGTGTTTATTCCCGTTGTTTCTCATCACTCCATCAGCCTAATCGCTAGATTACTTGCTCAATTTCAGCGATTTCAGGAATAATTTCCTTGAGGCGACGTTCAATACCCATTCTCAAGGTCATGGCAGAACTGGGACAAGAACCACAAGCACCTTGTAACCGCAGTTTCACAATTGGCCCATCCAGTTCTACAAGTTCCACGTTTCCCCCGTCAGACATTAGGTAAGGGCGCATTTCATCTAAGACTGATTCAACATTTTCAACTGTCAGTTCCATTGTTTGACACCTCTTTGGCTAGTGGAATTTTAATTTCACAGTTTGGTAACTCAATTTTAGATATATTACGATACTTTTTCGCTAATATTTGTTGACAAATACACTCAGGAAGTACAGGACTAGGAACCAATGCACCCAGGAAAATTCCTCGGGCATTATCTCACGTATTATCTCACGTATTATTTAGATTCTGGTTGATCATCAGCCCATGGGTTGGTGAGTTGACCAATTTATTTCTACCAATTATTTCTACCGAAATTGTGAATTATGTTCCCCTAGGCTACAACACTTTAGCCCACTTCCTCCCAATAATTGAAAATCCCCGTACTTTTCAGCCGGGGAGAAATCAATATTTAGCTTTGATCTAAACGCAGTACTGCCATAAAAGCTTCTTGGGGTACATCCACTGTCCCGACGGCTTTCATCCGCTTTTTACCTTTTGCCTGTTTTTGTAAAAGTTTTTTCTTGCGGCTGATGTCACCACCATAACACTTAGCTAGTACGTCTTTCCGCAAAGCTGGGATGTGTTCACTGGCTATAATTTTACTGCCGATTGCTGCTTGAATTGGTACTTTAAATTGATGGCGAGGAATGAGTTCTTTGAGTTTTTCCGCCATTGACCTTCCGACGTTATAAGCTTTGTCTCGGTGAACGATCATGGCTAGGGAATCAACGGGATCACCGTTAATCATGATATCCAGCCTTACCAAGGGATTTTCACGGTAGCCGATGAGATGATATTCCATACTGGCATAACCGCGCGATCGCGACTTCATCTGATCAAAAAAGTCGGTGACCACTTCCGCCAAGGGTAACTCATAAGTGAGTGTGGTACGTCCTTGGGCGAGATATTTCATATCTTTGAAAATACCACGCCGATTTTGGGACAATTCCATCAATGTGCCTACGTAAGTTTCTGGTGTAATCATTTCTACTTGCACGTAGGGCTCTTCAATTTTTTCCCGTTCGTTGGGAGCTGGTAAATGACTGGGATTATCTATAAACAGTTCTTCACCTTTGTTAGTAATTACACGATAAACTACAGAAGGTGCTGTAATAATTAAATCCAGGTTATACTCTCGTTCTAAACGTTCCTGGACAATTTCCATGTGCAGTAACCCCAAGAACCCACAACGGAACCCAAAACCCATGGCACTAGAGGTTTCTGGTTCGTATTGTAAAGCTGCATCGTTGAGTCCCAGCTTTTCTAAAGCTTCCCGCAGGTCTTCAAATTGGTCAGCATCGATGGGGAACATTCCACAAAATACCATTGGATTGGCTTCTGTGTAACCAGGTAGGGGGGCTAGGGCTTTGGCTTTAGACAAGGTAACGGTGTCTCCTACCCGGGCATCGGCCACAGTTTTAATTGCTGCTGCCAGGTAGCCTACTTCTCCGGCGTGGAGTTCTTCCACTTGCATTTCTGTGGGAGAAAGCACCCCTAACTCGTCAATGACGTATTCTTTGCCAGATGCCATTAAATAAATGCGATCGCCTTTTTTAATACTGCCATCCATGACCCGAAAATAGACGATAACCCCCCGATAGCTGTCGTAATAGCTATCAAAAATCAATGCTCGTAAGGGTTCATTGATGGTATTTTTTGGTGGTGGTATGCGCTCTACCACTGCGGCTAAAATTTCATCAATGCCAATGCCCTCTTTAGCAGAAGCCAGAATAGCACCGCTACAATCTAAACCGATAATTTCTTCGATTTCGCTAATTACCCGTTCTGGTTCTGCCCCTGGCAAATCGATTTTGTTTAAAACCGGGATAATTTCTAAGTCATGTTCCAAAGCCAAATAAAGATTGGCTAAAGTTTGGGCTTCTACACCTTGAGAGGCATCTACTACTAATAGCGCCCCTTCACAAGCTACCAGACTGCGGGACACTTCATAGGAAAAGTCTACGTGACCAGGAGTATCAATTAAATTCAATACGTACTGCTGACCATCTTTGGCCTTGTAGTTCATCCGGGCAGCTTGCAGCTTAATGGTAATGCCGCGCTCCCGTTCAAGATCCATGTTGTCAAGGAATTGTTCCTTCATTTTGCGCTCATCCACAGTGCCAGTGACTTGTAGTAAGCGATCAGCGAGGGTAGATTTCCCGTGGTCAATGTGAGCAATAATACAGAAATTGCGAATACGATCTGCGGGAACGTCAGTCATAAACTATCTTTGCTGAAGCAGCAATCAAGGTTAAAGAAGAAATTTACTTTATATATTTTAATGCTTTCTTAGCCAAGGATCTGTTGCATTAGAGTTAATGGATTTGGGATTTGAGATTTCACCCCCAAGAGATGGACTTAACAATTTCTCTGCCATCCACCCCCACCGGGCTTTGCTGGCTTTTGTTCAGGAGTCGGGGATTTTAGATTTAGAAAAAAAATATCTATATAAAGTCTATTTTACATGATGGGATTAACCAATCAAAAGCGTACAATAAATATATGTAAGTAAATAATGTAGATGTCGTGGATTGTTACACTTTGTAACTGCCTAGAACTACTGACTTACGGAAACCAATTCTGCATCTGTTGTCTAGTGAGTTTGATGACCTTTACCATTTAAAACCAAATGTTGTTAGTTTGGTGTGGGTTTGGGAGCCTATGTAATTGTGCAGTGAACTTGCACCTTAACCATAGTCAGTCAACTTACCTGAATGGTAAATAATCAATCCAGGACAAAGCTTTAGACGCAAAAATCTCTGAGTATATAAACCTATGAATATGAAAGAGAAAGCTACCGAACCGGAACCAAGACGAGCCGATAAGGTAGAAATGGCTGTTCGCCTCGACCCGGATTTAGTAGAACAAATTCAGCACTTAACCAATGATCCCAGTAAAGTGATTGAAGTGGCCATTCGTCAATGGCTGCGAGGTGAAGTTCCTAGAGATGACGAACTGACACGCACTCCCCGTCGCATACCTGTTCCACCCCGTGGGGAATGGAATGATTGAGGCGAAAGGATGATACCCAGTTTTTAGTCTTTAGTTAACCACACCCACCGGGGATATGGTTTAAACCGAGTCGTTAGTTATGAATTTTTATGTCCACCATAGCTAGCGCAGGCGGGGGTATGGGATCTCAACAACTAATGACTGGTAAGTAATTAGTCGATTAACAAGGTGCAAATAGAACATGAAAAAAAGCCATCAAAAAACGCCAAAATCTTCAATGTAACAATGCCAAAGCTGTAATGGTTTCCGCCAATTTTCAATTTTTTTGAGCGGCTTTAGCCAAGCCACTTTGAGTTGCCATTTGTCTATCCAACTCGATTCATGACTATTAGTGCTAACTCCCAATTGCCCAACATATTTCCCCAAAATCTGGAATATACCACTAATGAAACCGATGGCTCCCTGCCAAATGTCGGTTCCGAATTGGTGTACACCCAAGATGGGACGGGACGCTACCTGACATTTTATTGGCAGCATAGCGAATTGTTGGGGTTAAACCCCAAGCAAATAGTAAATGAGTGCAATGAGGAAGAAATTTTTGTCCCTGTAGATAATGGTGCTTATTTGGAACGATTGCGCCGGATTTTAAATAATTTGCTCCCGGAAAAGTTTCAATGCTGGTTTAGCTACCGCCAAGAGTTGTTCGAGTTGGATCTGGTAATTTGCCCGATGATGCCGTCACTAGGAACCCCCGCTACTACAGTTTTGGTGATGGGACGGTTGTTGCAAGTTAAACTTAACAAACAAGGAGTTAAGGCAACACCAGAAAAACTCACACAGCCAGAATCGGCTTTATGTTTACTACGTCACCCAGGACGAAGGCAACAATACCAAAGGCTGGTGAATAAAATTACCAAAAATATTCGGCGGACATTAGATTTAGATGTGATTTGGCAACAAACTGTTGATAGTTTGGGAAAAGCGCTAAGGCTACAGCGTTGCATTATCTGTCCTTACCAGCCTAGTAGTTCTAGAGTCCGGGTCATAGCAGAGTATCACCACCCAAAACGTAACTCCATGCTTGGCTTAGAAATAGATGTAAGTTCTGAGCCAGCTTTTGCTCAAGCATTGGCAACTTTAGAACCAATGGTGATGGAGGTGGAGGTATCAGGGTATAGTCTGTTCCCCCAGGAAAAAATTTTAGTAGTCGCCACATGCCATCAAGACCAAGCCAACGGAGTAATTGCCATTAGTCTTAAAGATGAATTTGAGCCGCTGACAAAAGCAGAACTAGAATTAGCAAAGGAGTTTGCTGATCAGGTGGGTACAGCTATCGCTCATGCCACTTTATACAAAGAACTAGAACTAGCCCGTCAAAAGGCCGAAGAAGCCTCCCGCCTGAAAAGCGAATTTCTGGCTAATGTATCCCATGAAATTCGCACTCCCCTCAATGGCATGATAGGCTTTTTGAAGCTGATTTTAGAGGGTATGGCAGATGATCCTGAGGAACAACGTCAGTTTCTTTTTGAAGCCCATCATTTATCAATACATCTGCTGCATATAATCAACGATATTTTAGATATAGCCAAAATCGAAGCTGGCAAAATGGAGTTAGTTTGTTCTCCAGTTAAAGTAAATGAACTATTTCATGATGTAGAAAATTTTATGCGTCCCCAAGCAGAGTCAAGAAATCTCAGCTTTCATATGCATATGCTTCCTACCTCCGATGAAATAATTGTCCAAGGTAATTACCAACGATTGTTACAAGTTATGCTCAATTTGGCGAATAATGCTATCAAATTTACCGAGGAAGGTGGCATTACCGTCAGTGCTGATTTGGTTTTAAAAAAGACGACATTTCAAGGGCAGCAATTCCCTGGTATGGTGAGGGTGAGAGTAGCTGACACGGGTATTGGTGTTTCTCTAGATAAACAAGACAAACTATTTCAATTATTCTCACAGGTGGATGGTTCCCGCACTCGTCAGTACGGCGGTACAGGTTTGGGACTGGCAATATCCCAAAAGCTCATAGAGGCTATGGGGGGTGAAGTACATTTTTACAGTCTCGGTGAAGGACTTGGTTCAACAGTCACCTTTACAGTACCTCTGTATCAAAAACCAGTCTTGCTTTCTGCTGATGATGACCATTGAAATTATCCAAATTTTGAAGTTAAAATCCCATGGTTTTACTACGGATGGAAGCAGGGAAGGTTAACACATATAATCCACTCACTAACCAAAGAGCGGCTGATGTTGTGGGCAGATGGGATGGTCATTACCTGGCTTATATCCCCACATAACATTCCTATTGGTGGGGACTTAGGCTGATGTTGTTAAAACTATCCTAAAAAGCGGAAAATCTTTTGTCCTCTTTCTATGGTTGTGTTATTTTGGTTTATCGGCTCTATCCAAAAACTGTAGTAAATACAATCACTATAATCACTACAGTGAGCATCTTTGTAGTTTTTTAGATATTTACAGGGTATGGGGGAGTTTAGTCAATGAAAATACTGGTGCTGAGTTGGGAGTTCCCGCCCAGGATAGTTGGCGGAATTTCTCGTCACGTGGCGGAACTATACCCGGAACTGGTGAAGCTGGGACATGACATTCACCTGATTACTGCTGAGTTTGGCCAGGCATCCATGTATGAGATAGTGGAAGGAATCAATGTGCATCGGGTACCAGTACCACATAGTAATGAATTTTTTCATTGGGTAAGTAATCTCAACCAGAGCATGGGAGAACAAGGTGGTAAGTTAATTTTGGAGGAAGAAACTTTTGATTTAATTCATGCCCATGATTGGTTGGTGGGAGATGCAGCAATGGCGTTAAAACATAACTTTAAAATCCCCCTGATTGCTACCATCCACGCCACAGAATACGGACGACACAATGGTATTAAGACTGATATTCAAAGTTATATTCATCACAAAGAATATTTACTGGCTTATAACGCTTGGCGAATTATTGTTTGTACAAATTATATGCGGCGAGAGGTGGAAGAAGCCTTACAAACTCCTGGGGACAAAATAGATGTTATTTACAACGGTATTCGACCAGAAAAGAAACAGCATAATCAAGGCTTTCATGCTCAAGCTTTCCGTCGGCAATTTGCCGCAGACCATGAAAAAATTGTTTATTATGTCGGTCGCATGACTTATGAAAAAGGTATATCTGTATTACTTAATGCCGCCCCTCAAGTTCTCAACTTCATGGGAGAAAATGTAAAATTTGTCATTATTGGTGGTGGAAATACTGAGCATTTCCAGCATCAAGCCAGGAGTTTGGGAATTTCTCACAAGTGTTATTTTACAGGATTTCTCTCTGACACATACTTGGATAAATTCCAAACTATTGCTGACTGTGCTGTGTTTCCCAGTCTTTACGAACCCTTTGGGATTGTGGCTTTAGAAAGTTTTGCCTCTCGGGTTCCTGTTGTGGTGTCAGATACAGGGGGGTTTCCTGAAGTAGTGCAACACACTAAAACAGGTATTGTTACCCAGGCAAATAATGCTGATTCTCTCGCTTGGGGAATTTTACAGGTTTTGCAAAATCCTGGTTATGGCCAATGGTTGATTGATAATGCCTACAACGATTTGGAGCAACGGTTCAACTGGACAAAATTAGCCAGGGAAACAGAAAAGGTATATCAGCGAGTTGTGCAAGAGCGATCGCAAGTTGTCTGGCTTTAAAACACCCTAGTCATAGGGTGAAAACACCAGAATAGCCCAGAGAATTAAAGATTACCCTTGGTTATTGGGGGTAAAAAAACAGTACAACCCCTGTACGCTGGAAATTTCACCCTTTTTGGTGCGACAGTTAGCAATAATTGTGGTTTGCACCAGCAGCTTAGTATGACAAAGGTATTCCCAAGCATAACCAAGTGGTTAAAGACTGTAGCAACCATGTTGATGAAGATGGGAGCCGAAATCATGTCCCGTCTCACAGCATTCCTCAAAACCGACTTTTCAGAAAAAACCCTAGAATTACCTCCCCCTTTACCTAAGTCTTTAGCAGGACCAGTACACATTTTAGGCGGCGGCGGTCTGGATGTGGAAGAAGCCATTCAGTGGATGATTCATGAAGTGAGGGGATCTACTAGCCACACGACCAAGGTTAATGTGATTGTTCTTCGTACCTATGGTAGTAATGATTACAATCGGTTAATTTATAATATGCAGGGGGTGAAATATGTGGAAACTCTTGTCATTAGTAATCGGCAAGATGCAAACAAACCTGAGATTTTGGAAAAAGTCAGAAATGCTGATGTAATTTTTTTTGCTGGCGGCGACCAATGTCAATATATCCGCAGCTGGAAAAACACTAAATTAGAAACTGCCATTGAATCAGTTTATGCCAAAGGCGGTGGCATTGGGGGTACCAGTGCAGGAGCAATGATTCAAAGTGATTACATCTATGATGCTTGTGCTTCTTCTGAAGAAGGAATTGAAACGAGAGCAGCGTTGGAAGATCCTTACCAGGACATTACTTTCACCTATAATTTTTTTCCTTGGAGTCATTTGCGGGGGACTATTATCGACACTCATTTTGATAGACGCAAAAGAATGGGCCGCATAATGGCTTTTATTGCTCGTCAAATTCAGGATGGGGTATCAAAAAGCGTTTTAGGTATAGCTATTAGCGAAGAAACATCCCTTGTGATTGATAAATTTGGTATGGCGAAAGTGATGGGGAAAGGAGCAGCATATTTTGTTCTAGGGGACCATCCACCAGAAGTTTGCAGAGCTAGAACTCCCCTGACTTATTACGACTACAAAATTTGGCGAGTTCCCCGTGGGGACACTTTTAACTTAAGGAATCTACCCACCAGAGGTTATTATCTCAGAAGCGTCAAAGGGGGACGTTTTACCTCAGACCCTTATTAACCATTAATTGGTTCTTGGCAAGTTTTGGTGATGTCCGTTGGGGGAGGGGACTTACAGGGGTAGGTTTTTTACATAGAGAGTTATAATGGGGCTACACTTGGGAGACAAAAAAGAAGAAGAAGGAAGAATTAAAATCCATGAAGATTTAGTTACAGGGCATTTTATCTGAGTAGGTACAAGGGCGGGGAAGATGCCCACCCCATAAGATTTATGATATTAAGGTTTGTACTTTATTTACTTGAAAACTGCTGTAACTATTGTTGTCAATGAAAAACTTAGAATAATGTTGAAGAATAAACATCTCAAACAATGGCCAACAATTGTGAGCTATCATCTGGGCTATGTGTCTTTAATTGATTTCTGTAGTTCATAATTAACAGAGATTTTTTATCAATTGCATTACAATTACTGCATTTTTGAGATGTGTAATTCAGTGGGGTAGGGCCATGGTTTGTTTCTTGCTAATACCTAACTTACTAAGGCTATATATCAGTTTCGACATGAGTATCCAGCCCCAATTCCGCTAGGGAAACTTTAGTTTCTTCAATTTTGTGAGGAGCTATTTTTCCCTCCACCATAATTTCTACTTTTAATGTCAACTTTACATCCTGGTCAGTAGTGAATTTAGTCAGCACTTTTGTGTAAAAATTCATCCATTTTTGCGGCGTAATTGTACTATGCCATTTCAATAAACTTGCTAATGGCACTGGGGGTATTACCTCCATGGGTTCATCTTGTGGTTGATGAGCATTATTTATATTATTACTAATGTAGGGTTGAGGGTTTTTCTCCCGAACATTAGTCACAGCTGTAGAATTACCGTGATTATTAACTAGAATGTAACTATTAGTTACCTCAGCTTGTGTGGGGGTTGAGGGATTTTCAGTCCCAGGGTCTAGGGCTGTTTGGTAACTTTCTGCTGTGTGTTGGGTAATAATGAACATATCCTCAGAAATTTCTACATCCCCCGGCTTTAAAGCACATTGGTAGTGGAATGGTTCATAACTATTGCTGGTTTTGCCAACATAGGCTAAAGTTCCTTCTTTAACACCCTGGGCGATGGCTGTTTTTACACATTCACTGTTTAGCAATCTAGGAAACAGTGGGGAGGAGAAAAAGGCATCGCGCACAGCTTTAGTGCTCCATTCTTCAAAAGCTGGGGGCCAATTTCGCACTAGAAACCGAGGGACAATGTTTTGCACAAGTTCATCACTGTGGCTTAAGCGATGAATAATTAAATTTACCAACTTATCGCACTGACTGGAATTGATTTGACCAAAATCAATGGTACGGATTTTGTTATCTTTGCCGAGTAAGGCTACAAATTTATAAGCATTCCAAACACTTTCTTTTAAATTAGACAGAGATTTTTTGAGATTTTCCTCTAGCTGACGTTTTTGGTCATCATTTAATCCTTTTTCTTGGTCACGGATATCTTCCCAAGCCAGAACTTTCCGGGCTTCTTCTCGTAGCTTGGTATCACTATCAGCAATTGACCAAATTATCCCACTTTTAAATGTTCTGTTAGATGTACCAAATTCTCGGGTCATAGACTCTATTTTTTTTAAAGTCTGACTATCTTGGAGAGAATCTTCTGGTGGTAATATTACTAAATTCAAAATAGGCTGATTAGGGATATCGGAAGAACTTTTAGGAAAGTCTATTAATTGTATTTGTGGGTGAGAACTAAAAACTTTTTTAATTTCTGCTCTAACTAGTTCTGTAATTCTGGATGATTGGATATTGGCGCGACGGTCTGCTAAAATTTTGTTTAGGTTGGGTGAGAGACTAAAGGAATATTTATTTTTTTCAATTGCTAGGTAATAGCAGTGTGTAGCCAGAGTTTCTAAAACAGTTTCTACATTGCCAATATCTAAAGATGGTTCTGCCACTGCTAACCGAATTTCTGGGATGGTGGATTCTGCACTTAAAACTCCACCGTTAGATTCAAAAAATATTGTAGTTGTTACTTTGCGGTGTAATCGCGCTTTTTTAATTCGGTCATCAGCTTCCCCATCTAAACGCAGTGCATGGGAGTCTTTTTTACCGCAAATATCAGTTGTGACAGCACCTTCTAAACGTTCTTCTCCTAACTGTTCAAAAACTGCGGCGCGAAATTGTGGATCATCCAGTGGTGCAGTACCTAGAGTAATTAAAGGATCTCGGTGTGCGCCTTGATATCCTTGTTGGTAGGCATTAGATACCCACAATGCTAGGAGTCGCAACACTCCCCTGGTGCGTTGGAAGCGGGGTAAACTTTGCCATTTGCGCTCGAATACTAATAAAACTGAGGGGTGAAAGGGATAGGTAGCATAAAAGGTTTCACGGGGATTATCCACAGGAAACCAACTGGGAAGCTGCTGGCGGTGATCTAGTACCCAATCAGCGTATTCGTTGGAAGTTGCGATCGCATCTTTTGGTAACATAATCCTACCATCGGCATTCACAGCCGCCGCATCCCACTCAAACAAACGGCGGCGAATAATTTCCGAAGTTTCCGCCTCAGCTGACATCATGATAGGTTTACCCACCCGATCCAGCATTTTCTTAAACCGTTGTTCATCGCCTTCATCTGCTGAGGTGTATTCCATTTCTGAAGCGGGAATGGAAACTACTAACACCACATTATCTAAACCTCTAGCAGTTTCTGATAACGCCTGAATGAAATTGTATAAACTGTTGTGATAACCCTTGGGACGATAGGTACTAACATAGTTAATAATTTCATCCATTAATATCAGACAGGGTTTATCCTTGGGTAGAAATTGTTTAATTACATCACCCTTGGGTTCAATAAACTCTGCTTCGTGCTGTGCTAATACAGACAGTGCAGCTTCACCACCTAGTTGATAAGCAATTTCTCCCCAAGGAGTTTTACGTAGGCTTGTACCATCATCACCGCCACGTCCTTTGAGGGAATCAAATTCAGTGCCCACAAACACCGCTATTGCTGCTTCTGGTACTGAAGAAATCCCAGCTTTTTGTAAAATCTTTTGTACACCAGTCCAATTATTAGCAGTAGATCCACCTTTAGCTAGGTGATAAAGTAAGGTGAGGGCATGGGTTTTACCGCCACCGAACTGAGTAGCCAAGTTAAACACAGCAGAAGTTTCTGTTTTTTCACCGGAGAGACGACGGACAACTTGGGCAGAAAATTCAGTTAAATATTTGGTGAGATAGGTACGATTAAAAAATTGTTCTGGATCTTGGTAGTAGGCTGGTGCAGTTTTATCTCTTACTTTGTCAAGATGGACAGCAAATTCGGAAGCATCTAAGGGTTTACCCTCACGTAAGTCGTCCCGGGGGGTTAAGCCATCAATTTTGTACCAAGGTTTAATTGCCATAAGTGATTCACCTGCTAAAGTATGCCGAATTTTCCAGTATTTGTTTCCAACTGCCACCATTTAAAAAAGCCGTAGGGAAAGGTAGCAGAATCGTCTCGACTACCTACTACCACAAGGGTTTCACCGTCGAGTTTCATCCTGTCTGCTAAACTTATGGCTTGCAGCACTTCATCGCGTAGAAAAGTGAGCAGGGAGGCACGTTCTTCTGCACTGCGGCGGTAGCAAAAGACTATTCTTAAAGCTGCACGCACACATAGCACTTTCCAGAGTGAGTAGGCACTGCGGTTGATATCGCTACTGTTCTCTAATTCCATCACGGCAATAGGAAACCGCCAGCGTGTATCACTAGGGGAGAAAGACATGACATCTAAAGCTAAATATTCACTGGGGGAAACGGGAAACAAGCCTAGTGGGTGTCCCTTGGCGGAAGACTGCCAACCTATTGCTGTAGAAGTTGAGACAACGGTAGTGGTTAAAGCTGTTGTCCATTTACCAAGTTGTCTTTTTAAGGCAGCTTGTTTTAAAGGTTCAGCATTTTCAGGTTGTTGTAGGGTTTGCCAGAATTTAGCTTGCCACTGGTAGGCGATATTTTGCATCATTATAACCCCAGGCCCTTCTTGCGAGCTAGTACACCATCCACCCAGCGTTTTTCATCTGTGCCAGTGGGGTACAATGCGGAGAGGGCTTGAGCAAGTCCCCAAAAGCGTTGGTCATTTCCCGCACCTTCTTCTACAAGGAAGCGTTTCAGTGCTTCACTGCGCCCGGCTGCAAATAAAATCATGCTTTGGTGAATACGGTCTAATGTAGTATTCCCAAAGTGGGGTACTGTTTTTTCTCCCCAGTCGGTGTTATCTTCTTCTTCGGTGATACCTAGGGCTGCGAATAAGTTGAGTTGTTCAACTTCTTTGTTTTTGCCCTTGGCTTTACCTTTGGTTTTGCTGGGGGTTTGGGCTTCTTCTTTCCCAAATAAATATTGTGTACGTTCTGATACTGGTAAAAGTCTGGCGGTGCTGCCTTTGACTTCTACTAAGCGGGTAAGTTGTTCTAAATGTGCGCCTAGTCCTTGGGCTATTTTCCGGGCTGCGTCAAATTCTAGGGTGTAACCGCCGGTTTTGATGGTTTTGCTGCTGGTTTCGTCGTCGTCGTTGTCGTCGGTTTCGGTTTCGCTGGTGTCGTCGTTGTTGTCAATGTTACCTGTGGAAAGTGTCCATAACCACATGGCGGTGAGGCGGGCATCTTCTTCAAAGCTGGTGGTATCAGCGCTGGAGAATATCATACTTAATGCTTCTTTGGAGACTGCTGCCCATAGGTATTCTAGGTATTCTTTGAGGGTGACAAGTTCGCCGGAGGCTTTTTCGACCCTGGAGTAGCGGGAGAAGATTTCTAAAGCGGGGCCAAGACAGGCGAAGATGGCATCTGCACCAACTACGCCTTCTGACTCTAGTCTGGGCATCCATGAATGGATGCGTTGGGGGAGTTCTTGGAGTACATCCCGCCAGTCGCCGATGTCGTCAGAGTTCCGGGGACGGCAAACGATATGCACAGATGAAGCAAGGGCGGCTGAGTTCATGGCCCGGAGTCTGCTACCCATTTCTGTATCTATGGGCCAGGAACCTGTCATGGTCCAGCCTGCATTTACCATTGCTTGTAGTTGGGCTTCCCAGCCTGATGTTGATTTATGGGCAAAGACAATGACGGCTATTCCTTCTGGGGATAAAAATCGGCATCCTTCCGCCATTGCTTTTTGCATTTGCTGTTCAAAGTAAGTTTTATCTTTGCCTTTGACTTCATCCACAATGCACTCATCATCTTTAGGGGTTAGTTCCGCTGTGAAAGATGTTTTTAGGGAAAGGGGTAAAGTTCGTTTTAGCCAAACATAGAAGAAGTCTGATAAGTCGGCATAGGGTATGGCATCATAA
Source organism: Umezakia ovalisporum Ak1311 (assembly GCF_029891685.1). Taxonomy (NCBI): domain Bacteria; kingdom Bacillati; phylum Cyanobacteriota; class Cyanophyceae; order Nostocales; family Nodulariaceae; genus Umezakia; species Umezakia ovalisporum. The sequence continues at coordinate 23,765 of NZ_JANQDJ010000059.1, forward strand.
TAAGGAGGGTCGGAAAACAAACATTGAGCAAAATCATCTGGTAGGGGGTGATTCGCTGCGTTGGCTTGTTGAGTTTGTCCTACTTGTATATGATCATTTGCTATCCACAATTTCAGCCTAAATTCTATTATACATAGACATAGAAGACCCCTATTCTATAAAAGATGTAACTCATCTATGTGATAGTGATAATATATTAGTTTTTTTTATAACTCCCTAACCTTGACTTCTAGGATTTTTGCCCCTGTATTGTAAAATGCTTCTTCTTGTTTTATTCCGTTGGTGGAAGATGTGAGATTTACTGTCAAAACTTCCCTGGATTAACTTTCAACTCCCCACATTGTAAATTCTCAACGGTAGAAATTACCTGCTGTGCTACAGTGTCTATTTGTTCAGCCGTATTAAATCTTCCTATACCAAATCGCACTGAAGCATAAGCTAATTTTTCCGAACGTCCCAAAGCCCTCAACACGTGGGAAGGTGCTGTACTTTTAGAAGAACAAGCGGAACCAGAAGAAATTGCCATAACAGGTTGTAATCCTAACAACAACGCAGCACCATCTACTCCTGGAACACTGATATTTAAATTGCCGGCTAATCGTTGGGTGGGATGTCCATTGAGATAAACCCCTGATAACCGGGAAAGTTGTTTCCATAATCTTTGTCTGAGTTCAGTTAGCCGTTGATTTTCTGTGTCTTGTGTTGCTAAAGCTATTTCTACAGCTTTGGCAAAACCGACAATTTGCGGCGTATATAAAGTTCCAGAACGCATTCCTCGTTCATGTCCACCGCCATGGTGTTGGGCTGCAAGTTGGACTCTAGGGTTACGCCTACGCACGTACAAAGCCCCAATTCCCTTGGGTCCATATACTTTATGTGCGGTCAAAGACATCAAATCAATGTTCATGTCCTGGACATTTATAGGAATTTTACCAATAGCTTGGGCTGCATCACTATGGAAAATGACATTTTTAGCCCGGCATATTTCGCCAATGGCTGCTAATGGCTGTAAAACACCGATTTCGTTATTTGCAGCCATTACCGACACCAAAATTGTCTCAGGACGCAAAGCTGTTTCTAACTGATGTAAATCAATGATTCCATCTGGCTGTACCGGCAAAACAGTAATATCAAATCCCAGGGATTTTAAATAATTACAAGGGTCAAGAACGGCACTATGTTCTGTGGCTACAGTAATAATATGTTGTCCCTTTTGGAAATAAGCTTCAGCCACACCTTTAATTGCTAAATTATTAGCTTCAGTGGCACCACTTGTAAACACAATTTCTTCAGGTGTAGCATTAATAGCTGCGGCTAAAATTTCCCGTGCTTGTTTCACAGCTGCTTCTGCTTCCCAACCGTAAATATGACTAACACTAGATGGATTGCCAAAATGTTCTGTAAAATAAGGAATCATTGCTGCTAACACCCGTTCATCTACAGGTGTAGTTGCGTGACAATCTAGATATATAGGAGGAATAGACATAAATTAACTCAAAACTTGTAACTCAAAACTTGACTCAATTTTTTTTGTTAAATATTTAAAATTCTGTATAATTAGTTTTTTGCCCTACCATACTCACGTTGATGTGTTTTGATTAAGTTGATAATTTTCCAGTGGTGACATATACAAACACAGATGGTTATGTATGTGGATTAACCAGAATATCCCTCAGTCCTGGGGGTCTGGGTTCTAAAACAGAAAAATTACCTCTGTTGGATTTCCGGTGAAACCTACTTTGATCATAACTCTGTTAAAGTGCCCATACCTCCTTACTTACCATGACAAATGGCTATTAATTCCTGTAATTTAATCAATACCAGTTGTGTATGGTCTTTGGTTTTGACATTGGGCTAAGTGTAATGAATGACACCATCGGTTGAAATGAGAAATGTTGACTGCTAAAGTCACTGAGTTGAACAACATAATGATTGTGGTCAGGATTGGAGAAATTAGGCTCAGGTTGCAGGGAATATTCTCATGATTTTTGTTAAGTGTGTTGTTACAGCACTTTCCGGTGTGGTGAGTTACACTATTGGCGGGCAAGATGCCCACCCCACAAAAGTTTCATGATTATGATTTGTACCTCATAAGAACAAAATCTGCTGTAAGTGTGGCTTTTCCATGACTAGATTTTGTTTCCACAAACCGTTACAACCCAGAGAAAACAAAGTCATAGACAGACCTTTGGGTTGGCTCTCACACTATAGTTTCCACAATGACAAATTACCAATTTAAAAAAATGCGCCGAGACTTTGGGAACCGCCATGACTTAATAGCTTACCTCCGGGAACAATTTCCTGATGCACCAGAGGAGGAGGACCAAATGAGTGAAATTGTGGGAGGACGTAAAGCTGCGGAAAAAGCACTACAACAAGTCAATGCGGTGGCTTACGCAAAAACACGTAACTTTTTAAATGGTGCTGTAACGAGGCTCTCACCCTATATTCGTTATGGGGTGTTAAGTTTGGCAGAAATTAAAGACCATGTCTTAGAAAAAGTACAGCAGCCAGATGATGCTAGTAAATTGATTAATGAATTAGGCTGGCGTGACTACTGGCAGAGATTATATGTCAAACTAGGGGATGGCATTTGGGAAGACCAAGAAGAATATAAAACTGGCTACACTCCAACAGATTATGCAGTCAAGTTACCATCGGACATCATAGAAGGAACCACAGGAAGAGTTTGTATTGATAGCTTTAGCCATCAATTGCGCTCAACCGGCTACTTACACAATCATATCCGGATGTGGCTAGCAGCTTATATTGTCCATTGGCGGCGCATTCGTTGGCAAGCAGGAGCAAAATGGTTTCTACAACACTTACTAGATGGTGACCCTGCAAGTAATAATATGTCATGGCAGTGGGTCGCCAGTACCTTCAGTCATAAACCTTACTTTTTCAATCGTGAGAATTTAGAACGCTATACCAATGGTGTTTATTGTCGCCAATGTCCTCTTTACGGTCATTGTGATTTTGAAGGTAGCTACGAACAATTAGAACGGGGACTTTTTCCCCAAGGAGGATTTAACAAAAAACCTAACAGTCAAAGTTGGCAACGCGGCAAAAAAGGTAAAAAATGAATAAACCAATAGTTTGGGTACATGGAGATTGCCTCAGTCCCCACAACCCCGCTTTAGAAGAATACCCCGATGCTCCAGCTATTTGGGTGTGGGATGAAGCTTTGATTGCTCAATGGCAATTGAGTCTCAAACGAATCACATTTATCTATGAATGTTTATTAGAATTACCTGTGGTCATTCGCCGTGGTAATGTAGCCCGGGAAATTTTAGCATTTGCCCAAGAACATCAGGCTGGCTTAGTGGTGACAGCAAATAGCCCCAGTCCCAGATTTAATAATATCTGTGACGAAATAGAAAAATCCTTAACTCTGGAAGTTTGGGACACAGAACCATTTTTTGAATACGATGGCTATATTGACCTGAAGCGATTCTCCCGCTATTGGCAAGTAGCACAAAAACAGCTTTTTGATTGATTACCCGGTATTGGCGCTTCTTTGCGTTGGTTACATATCTGCCCAAATTACCATTTACAAATGCTAACTACACTTGCTAACGCACACAATTTACTTTCTGACTTGATGAGGCGCTATTCTCACCGTGTAGATTACTTGGTGATTCGCCTTGAAGAAGTAGAAGGAACTGATATCTTGTTACGGGGGGACAATGTGGAAACCCTTAGCGAAGGCATTTCTATTGGTGGACATGTTCGCGCTTGCTATAAAGGTGGATGGGGGTTTAGTAGCTTTAACCAATTGGCAACCATTCAAGAACGCATTGAAGAAGCCATCGCTGCGGCGAGAATGGTGGGTGATGAAGAAACTACACTAGCCCCCATTGACCCAGTGCAAGCAGTATGTAAACTACCTCTACAAGGAACTGATCCCCGCCAAATTCCTGTGAGGGAGAAAAAACAATTATGCGATCGCTATACTGATTTATTAAAAAGTGTTGACCGTCGCATTACCACAACTTCAGTGCGCTATGCTGACAGCGCCCAAAAAGTGATCATTGCCACCTCCGAAGGAACTTTAATCGAGCAATCTTGGGTAGATATGGAAATGCGCTTTGCAGCCACTGCCCGCCACAGCGAAATTGTGCAAACAGGTAGGGAAACCACTGGTTCTCGCCAGGGTTACGAAGATTTAACTGCCTTGGATGAACAAGTTAAAAGTGCTGCCCAGAGAGCTATTGCGGCCTTAACTGTACCCTCCATAAAAGGTAACACGTACACTGTAGTCATTGACCCGATTCTCACTGGTTTATTTGTCCACGAAGCCTTTGGACATCTTTCTGAAGCTGACATGGCCTACGAAAACCCAGATTTATTAGCAGTCATGAGCATTGGACGGCGATTTGGCCCAGAAGAACTACAAATTTTTGATGGTGCTGCCCCAGAAGGTCATCGTGGTAGTTACTTTTACGACGATGAAGGCACACCAGCCACCACCACTCAACTCATTAAGGATGGGATTTTAGTAGGACGTTTACATTCTCGAGAAACCGCAGGCAAATTAGAGGAACCAGCCACTGGTAATGCACGTTGTCTCAATTATAACTTTACACCCATTGTGCGGATGACGAATACCTGGATTTCCCGTGGTAAAACTCCAGTATCAGATTTATGTAGTGATATCAAAGAAGGAGTCTATGCCCGTAATTGGCTAGGTGGTATGACCAACGGGGAAATGTTCACCTTTAGTGCCGGGGAAGCATGGATGATTAGAAACGGGAAAATAGCCGAACGTGTAAGGGACGTTACACTTTCGGGCAATGTTTTCCAAACCCTGGCTGATATTGAAGCCATTGGCGATGATTTCTACTGGGATGAATCCGGTGGTTGTGGCAAGGGTGGACAAAATGGCTTACCTGTTGGTTGTGGTGGCCCCAGTCTGCGGATTCGGGATGTAGTAGTTGGGGGGGAAACTTGAACTTCCCCTACTCCCCAGGGCTAATTTTATTTTTCTGCACTAGACTCTTTTTTTGCTTCGTGCCATTGGCGCAACTGTTGTTTCAGTTTTTCAGTGGATTCTAGAGTGGATTCCAGTGAATTGCCATTGGGTTGTGAGTTATTCGTTGGCTGAGAAGTAACAGCGGAAATAGGTGCTGACTGCTCATTGGGGATTCGCAGTTGGGGTAATGGTTTGACATTAGCCGCTGGTGTTTGCCCTTGAGTAGCCTCAGCAGTGTTGTGTTTGTTTTGGAAACGTAGGCTGAATGGATAACTGCTGATTTGCTCATCCCCTCGGGGAGACCTGGTACTAAAATATTCTCTAGTCTTTAATTGCAATTCGGTAGAAACTGATTTGTCCTGGAATTTAATATCTAAAATCTTGCCTTCAGTATCTACCACTAGGAAACCTGATACTGTGCCTTCAACATTGCCCTGATTTGCAGTAATGGTTTCTCGAATAACTGTTTTTTGTTTTGAATTTGGGTATTGTTGCTGAATTGTTTGTCTGAGGTTTTCGTAGGAGTTTAATCGGGCGATTAGTCCCTGTTGCTGATTTACTCGATTCAAAGGCAACTCAGGGGCTTTTGCCATGGATTCCGGCTGTAATTTAGGAAGAGTTTGATTTCCTAGTTGCTGACTTTTTTGAGGTTGTGGTTTTTCTTGTAGCCGAGCTATTAGGGCTGCTTGGTTGGGATTGATTCTGGCAGTATCATTGCCAGTGCTTGTGGTTTGTGGAGTCCTATTTACTGCTGTGGTGATGGGGGAGGTATTTGGCAAATCAGCAGGCAATTTGGACTGAGCTAGTTTTGGCAAGCCTTCTACAGTTACCGGTTCAACTGCCACTCTGACTTCACTATGATTAAAAGTTCGAGTAGATGGGGTAAATCTTTGATGAGCAGCATTGAAGCCAGAATTATTAAATTGAAATTCTTCTCCGGGAGCTATGGGGTCAACATTGGGCTCCACCATGGGTGCAGGCTGCCTTGGAGCTAAGGAAACACTGCCATTAGAAGCAACAGGATAATTAGGTGTTATGTTAATTGGCGGCAGGACGGCCTGGGTGTAGATAGATGATGCAGATGAGGGCAATGGGGGTAATACAGATTTCGGTATATTGAGATTCGGAAGCAGTTGCGGTCCTGGAGGTAATTGGGATTGTAAAGGTAATTGGGATTGTAGAGGTAGTTGCGGTTGCTGTGCAACTGAAGATGGCAACGTACTTGTGGTTTGTGGCAAACGGTTTTGATCAGCTTGGCTTAATTCTAGGATGCCCACTGGTCTTGGTGCTGCTGATACTTGAGATTGCTCAGACTCTACAGGCATCAATGGCACAATCAACGCAATAGCGCCGTGAATACCAAGGGAGGCTATTGTTGCTATCCCAGCTGGTTGGCTGAGGATTTCTGGTATATTTTTTAGCAGGGAGACGTAAGACATGGCTGTTATCGTTCACTCGGCTTTGTTGCGGTTGACTAGCAAAGGAATTTTATCTTAATTACAAGAGATGCATCCTACTAAAAATGATAAATTCGTAATACCGATACTTGAAATGCCCGAGTCCACTTGTTTCAGTTTTCTCACTGAAAACTTTTTGAGAAAATTTTTCTTTTCCTGAATATGAGGTTTCTATGGCGGGTTGCACAGTATCAACTGGAACCTAGGGCAGTTACTAGTGGTGGCAATGGCTACGCTGACAGCGGGCATTTTATCAGTCTCAGTATTAACTATATCTGTTGTAGTTGCTCGTTTTATTAGCTAGGGAACAAGGGCTAGATTGCCCTGCTCTAATAAACATTCTAATAAACATTAAGCTAGCTTTCAAAACAGAAATAGTTTCCAACGATTGTACCACATCATCCCAATTTTAAAATGTGGCCAAATTGGCTATTTACGGAGAGTTTCAAGGGAAAAATGCCATCTTTTGCCAAATTTACTTGATAATAGTCCACAAATACCTATGCAGCAGGTATTTAGCAACCACCTTTTCCACATTTGCCAAAAATGCCATCACCCACAATTATTGTGCCTGGATATTTAGAAAGCGCCATCGCCTACGGTCAATTAGAAGAATGTTTATTGCAGTTGGGTATACCCACGGTAACAGTACCACTGCGGCGACGTGATTGGTTACCTACCATTGGCAGACCTGTTACACCCATTGTGCAGCAACTGGATGATACAGTTAAACAGATGTTGCAGAAACATAACGCTGCCCAAGTCAATTTAATTGGTCACTCCGCCGGGGGTTGGATTTCCCGGATTTACATGGGACACCAGCCTTATCCACTACCCCGCCAGTCCACATCCCGGTGCTGGAATGCTCACCCTTTAGTTGCTAATTTAATTACTCTAGGTACACCCCATATTAGTCAAGAACGTTGGACACGGGGGAATTTGGATTTTGTCACTCAGAACTACCCTGGGGCTTTTTACAAAAGTGTTCGTTACGTTTGTATAGCTGGCAAAACTGTCTTTGGTCAAAGAAAACCGGGTAGCTGGTTAGCCTACAACAGCTATCAATTAACTTGTGGTCAAGGTAACACTTGGGGAGATGGTATCACCCCTATTGTCGCAGCCCATCTAGAAGGCGCAGAAAATCTGGTAATTTCAGGTGTGCAACATTCTCCCAGAAGCCCTGGAATGTGGTATGGATCCCCAGAACCTTTACAATCTTGGGTGCAGTATTTAGCTTAGGAAAATTTACCTTTTTTCCAGTAGTGGTTCTCACCCTGTGGTTAATTCGCATCACCATAGGAATTTTGCTTTCCTTTGATTGAAACAAGAATCTAAGAACTTCAAGCCGAGGAAGCCTCAATTCGGAGAAACATCGTTGGTAAAAATTGGAGATAATTCGTCCAAGGGTAGTTCTTCCACTTCCGGTAAAGTTTCCAGAGACAGACGAGTTGATTGGCTACCACCAGATAAACGCTTCAACAAGTTAGGTCTGGGATCATGCAACAAGTAAATAATGCGATCGCCCACTAACCATTCTTGAGTTGCGGACATCACCTGTAGACGGTCCTCTCGTTCCATCAACAATGGAATTAAATCTCCCGTCTTAATCTTTTCCTGGATGCGCTCTTGTTGTTTGGTAAATTCAGAATTATTGAGTGTAGTTGTTCCCAGCTTAACTCTGCCATCATTGAGGTACTCATTCCAAGTCTTAATAACTAACTCCGTAGCGAAAGCTTGGTGAACCTTGTGACTAGAGCTGGAATTAGCCTGGGGTTTGCGGGGAAAAACAGCCAAAACACGGGGCGGAGTAAATTCTTCAGCAGCGCGTTGAGCCAAGACAAAATTCACCTCACCGTTATTAGTCATAGCCAAGAAAGTTCCCATGGAAGCCAGTCCAGCTTCTTCCAAAACGGAAACATCCAGCGCACTGCTAGAAATGACTCGAATATCTTCAGCCGCTCCTTTGGCACAACGCTCCGGATCTGTATCAATCATAACTACCGCTTCTCCCCGTTCTTGAAAGAAACGGGCAATCAACAAACTCAAAGGATTACAACCGACAATCACCGCTCCTGTTGCATCCTTGGAGGTGATTCGTAGCCATTGAGCAATTTTTCCAGCTGTTAACCCTTGACAAACCACCGTCATGATAATTGTCAAAAATACTAAAGCTTTAATGGAATCACCCCCATTAATACCGCGCTGTGTCAAGGAAATGGCAAACAAAGAGGCCACAGAAGCAGAAACAATTCCCCTAGGAGCCACCCAGCTTAAAAATAGTTTCTGTCGCCAATTCAGGTCACTGTTCCAGGTACAGCAGAGAATATTAATCGGGCGAACAACAAACATCAATACCAAGACAGTAAATAAACTGCCCCAACCCAAGGCAAACACACTGGCAATAGAAAGGTCAGCGGCCAAAAGAATAAATAGCACCGAGACGCTGAGAATTGTCAGTTGACCTTTAAAGCTTCGTAATAGCCGCTCTTCTGGTACTGAGGAGTTAGCAAATACAGCACCGGCAATCACTGTGGTCATGACTCCCGATTCACTGCGAATAGTTTGCGCCACAGTAAACAGACCCCAAAGAATGGCCAGTACCACCAAATTTTTTAACTCCGAAGAAAGAAAATTAGCCCGCTTAAAAATCAAGCTCATCAAATAGCCACCTGCTCCGCCAATTGCTGCACCAATTCCTAGACGCATCAGTAAACCGATAATGGCATTAATGGGGTCAGCATCGCCGTTCATGATGGTATCTAAGACCACGAAGGCAAGAATAGCTCCTACTGGGTCAATTAAAACTCCTTCTCCTTCTAAAATTGTTGCTACTTGACGATCTACATTAATTTGTTTCAGGAGGGGGCTGATTACAGTGGGCCCTGTAACCACAATTATTGATCCGTAGAGAAAAGCTATATTCCAGGGAAATTCCCCCAGCCAATGGGCTGCCATACTACCGCCAATTAATGTAATCAATGTTCCCAGGGTGACAAGCAATTGTAGGCTCACAGAAACTCTGCCCAACTCCTGTACATCTAGGTTGAGTCCGCCTTCAAACAAAATTATTGCCGTTGCTAGGGCAACAATCACTTCCAGCCCCGTACCTAGCATATGGGGATGTAAAAAGCCCAGCCCATCAGATCCAAGGAGAATGCCTAGTAGCAATAACAAAACAATACTGGGCAAGCGAAAGTATGCAGCCAGCACCTGGGCGGCAATGCCTGCAACAACCACGCTCACCATCTGTAGGGTTATTTCAAAAGATGCTTCCATGTTGTAGATTTTGAGCTATGTATTTCAAAATCTCTTGCAAAGAATAGTAAGTATTACTTCTAAAGAGTACAACATCACATCCTCTGTCCCCAGGAAAATCCAGAGTTTTTCTCATATCTAGTCCTTTATACTGCTCCATTTGGTAATGATATGGAGAAACCTCTGGTGGTGCCAGGGCGGAAATGAAGAGTCCTCTTGTTAGTATCAAACACATGGAAAAATTCCACAGCTACATTAATCGCTGGTTATACTGTTTGTTTCTGTGCCTGATGCACAAATTCAAATAGGGGATATGTATTGCCCCCCATTTTAGCCCTGAAAAAATTTTTTTGGAAAACCTGTTGACATCCATTAGAAAATTAGCTATTCTGTATAGAGTCTGAGTCTTATGCCCCCATCGTCTAGAGGCCTAGGACACCTCCCTTTCACGGAGGCGACGGGGATTCGAATTCCCCTGGGGGTACTTAAAAAACATTCTATGACCTAACCCCTTTGCTTGGCATTTTGTTGCAGGTCTTATTTCCAAGAGAAGGCTAATGGTATCTACTGAATGATAGAAAATTTCCCTCTAAAACCCGGTCTTTTTGGTGCTTTTTCCCTGGCATCTTGCCCCATTGGCAGCAATTGGCCATAATTTCCCCACCATTTCATTGGTAGATTTTGAACCCACAGGGAGTAACTGTAGGACTTTGAAACTCCCCACAGCCAGAAGTTGGGGAATTGTTAAAAAGTCCACAAAGTAACTTTCAATGGTGCTACCAAAACTACCCCACTAAGGCCACTGAGGTTTAAACTTAGTTTTATCCTCTCCGGTTTTAGGCTGAATTTAGGATAGAGTTGTGTAAAGCCAGGAATCTAAGGCGTAAAACAAATATCTGAAGATTTCTAGTAAAACCTTTACAAATCTCCTCATGGGGAGAGCTGTTCAGTTTATCACGGAGGGTCTGCCTCTCGTTTCTTGGTCAGTAATCACTGACATTCTAGGTCCGTGAGTATGTCAATAATTAAAACCGGACTCAGGAAGCACTGTGCCATAGCTGTTCTACACGCTGGTGAATAGCTAACAAATTTAACCGCAGATCATGGCTGAGACGGTGTTCAATGATTGCCACTGGCATAGTTAGTTTAGGCCAAACTTGAATGGTGTAACACACAATGGTTCCTTGGTCATCACCGTAACAGTAGGGATGTAAAGACCAACTACCAGAAAAGCCTTTGAAATCCCCCTCTACCATCGAGAAATTAATTGCTTTAGGAAAGTATTCTTCTAAATCCAAAACTACACGTGCACAAAAGTTCAACTTGAGTAAACGCTGAGAGCCGATTTGTTCTAGTCGAATACCACCTTGAGGATGCTCCAGCAAGCAACTCTTGGCTAGGTTGGGAATGAAGTCAGGTAAGGCTTCATAGTTAGTCAGCACTTGCCAGATGCGTTCAACAGGATGAGGAATTTGCACCTTAGCAGTAATTTGCCTCTGTCTCTCGGCTATTTTCTCAATTTGAACTTCCACCTCTGGTAAACCAACTGCATCAACAGCCAAATTTTTTTCTAGCTGCGTGTAACCACTGGGAGCGCTGGGAGGAAAATTTTGGGTGATGTTGTATTGTTCAGTCACTTTCTGAATATGGTTTGCTTTCATCGGAAAATTGGGGCAGAGTAAAACAAGTTTCACTGAGTTGAGAATCTGAGATTTGCATAGTCTCAACAGAATATAGGTGACTTCCTCTTTGGAAATGGCAGGTCCTGTATTTATAACCTTAATGATAACTTGATTAGCTTGTCCTTCAACTTTATGAAAGCAAAGTAGTGGATCTTTGTATTTCAGTAGAATCAACAAGTCCCGATGTACTTCCAGTGCTTTCGCTGTAGAGGCGATGGTTAACTGAAGCATTTGACCTCTCTTCTCCACCAAAGGCCAGGAGATTCTAATTTGATAACAGGTTTTTCCCAGCAACTTTAGTGAAAAAGTCAAGAATTCTTCAGGCTTCATCTGGGAGAGTCAAAGAAAAAACTGTAGATATAAAATTTTATAAAAATTTAAGATTTAATGAATAAATTAAGTAATGTCCCTTTTGCCCTGCTCACATCTACCCATAGCCAGAAAAGAGCTAAATTTTGGATGCAGCCCAATTACTCACGAGTATAATGGGGCTGCATTTACCGGAATAAAAACCTAAGAGGCCAAACTTTCGATACTTAGAGTAACCATATCGCCCTTCTTGGTGAGTCCTAACAACATTGGTTGTTGGGGTTCAATTAATCGACCTGTGAGTACACAACGTTCTTCTTGTTGAGCAGTGGCGGCTATACTAGCTCGAATGTCGGCTCGTGAAAATTGGGGTTTCCATTCACCCGATTTTTGTTGTACATAATTCCAGAGGATATCTCTAATCAAAGCTTGATATCCCTGATTGCCGGCGATTTCTTTAAGTTTATCTTTAAGTTCTCGCTCTAGGCGGATACTAGTAACTTCCATCTCCGTGGTGGGGGTGCGGGGGATTGTGTGCATAACTTTTGCTCCTTAAAGGTGTGGACAGTATGGTAATACAAGTGTAGTATGTTTAAACAAATCTTCAAATAGGTGAAATTTGCTCTGAAAGTCGTTTATTCCATCTCGACTGGCTGTGTGCTGAGTTTAAAACTAGAAATAAATCAAGTCAGTGGAGGCTATAAATTGAAAAATACTGTAACCAGGTGAAACCAGGAAATTTTGCGGTCTAATTTGAACCCCACTTCTCACCCAAGTAAGAAGCGGGGGTTTTAATCAAGATTAAAGCTGTAACCATAATACAGTTCTGGATAGATGTGCCAGCAAACCTGGAATAACAGGAGAGCATAAGGAATGCTGAAATTAACTTACACCGAAAGCAGCTTTTATTTAGAGTGTTTAACTCAATCACTAGAAGAATGGGTGGCCCAGCGAGTGGTTTTAGCACTGCGCGTTGGGCAAAATCTATATGTTGAATCCACCACTGCTTCCTTTCTGCTTCCTGTTGATTTACCAGGAATGGAGACCCTCAAGGCTGAAGTTAAACAACATAACTGTGAAATTATGAGCTTGTGTACCTGTGACAGTGAGTATATGGAACTTACTTTAAGGGGTTTTTGGCTATCTGATGGTTCTCAAGATGCTGTGGGTTTGTTCGTCACCACCATGGGAGATTACCCCAACTATCACCATTGTTTTGGTCAGGCTTTATCCCCAGTTTCACACCTTGAGTTATTTTTACATCAACTTTGGCAAGAAGCGCAAGCTGGGAATTCTGTAGTGAGGGAGTGGTATGATTCCTAGGCTGAAAATTACAAACTGAGGTATGAAGTCGAGTTAAGAGGTGGTTTTAAAAGTTCCTATGTCCGGGAAAGTGTCCGTGAAATTTCTTGTTTTCTCGAAGGATTCCTCACCATTATTGCTGATTAACTTAATGGCAAAGGCATTTGTTTAAATGGCTTATTCCCATTCCCACTTCCTTTTTCTCCATCAATTGCTTTTAATAGCTCTTAAAGGGGTATTTTTTCACACACTGGCATAACTTCCTTGTGTACAATCCCACCTTGTATTATTTGTCTTGCCGTGACGACAATGTAAAAAACCTATTAAAAAACCTACCCCTGTGAACTTATTAAGGGGGGATGTGCAAGTGTCTAAGTTCACCATGTAAAAGTTTTAAAACACCCTTTAAGGATAAATACAATCAATTTCATTCCACAGGTCGATACAAGAATGAGTTATTTACAAGTAAAACTGTAAAAGATGAAATTGCCTTGAAGAATATCTGTGTAAAACACAATAATTAATTAGGTATTTACGATTTCATGATTTAAAGAATAAAAAAGCACACATCAATGTCATTTCTATTTTTGCGCCTAAAACCATAGATTAATTATTGAATGTGCCAATGTTGGGTTGTTGCAGCTGTTATGGAGGATTAAAGATGAAGATTTTTGATTTTGTTTTATCTATTTTACGCCCAGTGGGTTTTGTAATTATCGCTTTTGTTTGTACCCTGCTATTCTTATCCAGCACATCACCTGCTTTTGCCATCATTAGCTATGAAAGCGATGTCCAGGAGGGACCTACACAACTTCTAGAAACTCAACGCAAGACCGACGAAGTAGCTAAATCCCAACGGTTAAGAATGAAAGAAGTTCAAGAAAATTCTACCAAGGGACTCAATGAAGTTCAGGGAGATGCTGATATAGACAAAATGAAGAATCCTGAAAATTCACAAAGTTCAACTTCACTAGAAGAAAATATTCAGAATTTCTTGGAAAAACTCACAGGTAATTAGAAATACTTGGTTACTCCTGAACCTTTAGGTAAGATGACCCTTGGTTCGTCTGGTACCTGTAAATTTTTTACCCACTTGCAATTGATACTAGGAATACGAAGCAGAACAGAGGAATATATTTGTCAAGGAGCAGCGTCTACTTGTGAAGTAGCAATTACCCTGCTACAAATGTGATTTTATGAAAGGCCTTCCTAAAAAGATGGGGTTTTATATCCAAAATTCTAGATATATAGTACAATCAAGAAAAATTGTGAATCCTCGTGGTTCTTGGATTTTTCCTGTAAGCAAAAGAACAGGTGAGCATTTACCAAAATTTATTATCTTTATAAAGCAAGAGAACTTCTGTTAGGGTTACAGATTTAACGGAAGATAAATTCCTTTATTAGCACCTAGCAAATTAGCTAAGTTAATTTATGTTGCTGGTTTGGGAATAGTGCTTTATGTCATTATAATGTGAGAGCTAATATTAGGTATGAGGGAGTCTTTGGGGGTTAATTTACCATTATTTTTTGTGCGATCGCGCCGAGGGCGGCGCCCTAGCCAGTCAAAATGATCTGCTGTTTAAATCCTGATTGTCTGAATCCCCTAAATTCTGATCAAAACAAGTTATGCAAGTCTTGTAGCACTCCTTTGGTACCACTTTTGCGAGGTCGCTTCCGGGTCATTCGGGTGCTTTCTGATGAGGGGGGGTTTGGTAGGACTTATTTATCTGAAGATACTGATAAGCTCAATGAACGTTGTGTGGTTAAACAATTAGCGCCGAAGTTTCAAGGAACTTGGTCCCAAAGGAAGGCGGTGGAGTTGTTTGCTGAAGAGGCAAAGCGTCTGCAAGAACTGGGTGAACATCCACAAATACCAACTCTATTGGCTTTTTTTGAGCAGGATAATTGTTTATATCTGGTACAACAGTTTGTTAACGGGCATAATTTGTTAAAGGAGTTGCAAGGGGGAAAGGTTTATAGACCTGGGGAAGTGCAAGGAATTTTGCAGCATTTGTTGCCTGTTCTCAAGTTTATCCATGATCGTGGTGTGATTCACCGGGATATCAAACCAGAAAATATTATCCGCCGTCATGGTGATGGACGATTAAGTTTGATTGATTTTGGTTCCTCGAAGCAATTAACGGCGAGGGTAAAGAGGAAAAGTGGTACATCTATTGGTTCTCATGGTTATTCCCCTCTAGAACAAATTAGAGACGGTCAAGCTTACCCAGCTAGTGATTTGTTTGGTTTGGGTGCTACTTGCTTTCACTTGCTGACTGGGGTTTCTCCGTTTCAGTTGTGGATGGAATATGGCTATGGCTGGGTGAATAATTGGCGACAATTTTTGCGAAGTCCACTGAGTAATGATTTGGATTATGTTCTCGATGGGCTATTAAAAAAGGATATCCAGGAGCGTTTTCAATCGGCGGATGAAGTTATTCAGGTTTTGACTCCAAAAGAGGTACTAGCACTACCACCAAAAGGTAAGGCCTTTGAAAAACCATCAGTAACTCAGTTTTTATCTTTACCTGTCAAGTATACTTTGGTAAAAAGTATGGTTTTGGTGTGTGGTTTAATTCTCTTGTTTGGCATCCAAGATTCTTGGTATCAGCAATATCGCCGTGTCCACTCTATTTTATTGTCTCGACTAACTCAATATCGTCATCATCCAGGTGCATCGGCGCGTCGTCTTGGGTCGTCAAGTTTGATTTGGAATAACTTTTCTTTGGCTGAAGTCCTGGAAGGTCATGGAGATTTGGTTGTGTCTGTGGCTATTAGTCCCGATAACCAGTTTTTTGTTAGCGGTGGCCATTGCCTTGGTCACCAATGCCCCCGGAACAATGGGGTTATCAAGGTGTGGAATCTTGATTCAGGAAAGGAAATGACCACCCTTGATGGACATCTCCAAAGGGTAAATGCGGTGGTTATTAGTCCCGATGGACGCACTTTGGTGAGTGGCAGTGACGATAGTACTATCAAAATTTGGGATTTGTCAACAGGTGAGTTAATTCACACCCTGAGAGGACATTCTGATTCTATTCAGGCTCTGGCTATAACTCCAGATGGTGCTACTTTGGCTAGTGGTAGCGATGATTACTCTATAAAACTGTGGGATATAGCGACGGGAAGGTTAAAACACACACTAAAAGGTCATGGTTTTTGGGTGCGTTCTCTGGCTATTAGCTCCGATGGTGTAACCCTTGTTAGTGGTGGTTTTGACAAAAGTATTAAGGTTTGGGATCTCAATAAGGCTGTTTTGATTAGCACAATTGGGGAGGATGGAGAAACTGTAACAGATGTTGCCTTTAGTCCAGATGGTATCACTTTTGCAAGTGCTAGCCGCGATCGCACAATTAAGTTTTGGAATTTAGCTACAAAACAAAAAACTCACACGCTACCAGAAAATCCTGAAACGGTGACATCTATTGCTTTTAGTCCTGATAATAGTACTCTTGCTAGTGGTGACCGCCGTGGCACAATTAGATTTTGGAATTTATCCACAGGTAAGGAAATCAGTAAACTTCAGAAACATGCCGACAGCATAACATCTATTGCTATCAGCCCGGATGGTAAAACTCTTGTTAGTGCTAGCGAGGATAATAAAATTATCATTTGGCGAGTTTCTAGGAACTAATGGCTCCTCTGACTAAAATTACTGTACAGTCCACTCCGGATGCGATAGCTTCGGGAATGTTACCTTGAACTGCTTGTTGTAATAATCCCTCACGAGAGGCTCCTAAAACAACAACATCATAATTTTCGGTTTTGACTAGGTCAATTACACCATTAACAACGGATGAAGCTTGGACTGGGATGGCTACTATGTTGCTGGGTATTTTGCGCCGACGCATTAATAGACGGATGGCTTGTTGTAAAACTGTCATGTCTGGTCTTGGTTGAGATGGTTTGAATACCTGTGTTAGGGTAATAAGTGGATTGTTTCCTAGGGTGACTAGGGCGGGTAGTAATTTAATTGCGACTCTAATGTTGGGTCCCCCAGCCATTGTTACTAACCAACGGTTGAATTGGGGGGTAGAAGGTGGGGTGTGATTGCCCTGATGGGGGTGCTGAAGGCAATTAGTTTGAGGGAGTTTTACTAGCATTACATCACAGGTGGCTTGGCGAATTATGGTATCTACTGTGTTGCCAAAAATCCGACCAGGGGTGAAGGTTTGACCTTTCCACCCCATTAATATGAGGTTGATGTGTCGTTCTTTGATGGTTTCTAATATTGCTTGGGCGGGGTCGTGGGCGACTCTGATTTGGGTGTGTAAAGGAATTTTCCACTTTTTTGCCAGAATTTCTGCATGGCGTAGTAGGCGGCGACTTCTGGCTGTTCTGACTGGTGTTTCTGATGGGGAACTATGGGGGGATACTAATATTATTTGCACGCATTCGATTTCGTAGTGTCGATGGCGGGCAATGGCGGCAGCTATTTGTAGGAGAATGGCGGCGGTTTCTGGGTTAGCTACTGGTACTAATAACCGTCCTCTACCAATGTTGGGCGATCGCGTTTGGTAAACTACATAAGATGGTTCTGGTTGTGACTCTGGGGTGACGTTACCATAATTGAGATGTTCTGCTTGGGCGCGGATAATGTCTGCACGGGTAATAATACCAATTAATTTCTGCCCTTCTACCACTGGTAAGCGGCTGATTTGATACCGGTCTAATAGATATAATACAGTGCCGAGGTTATGTTTCGGTTGCACTGTCATTGGGGACTGGCTCATAATATCTCTCAACCATATTTGATTTGATGACTGAGTACCGCCAAGGATGTATGAATCACTGTCCCCGGAACAAGTTTTAGTGGTGACTAAATCTGATTGCGTGACAATTCCCACTAGTTTACCGTTTTCTACTACTGGAAAGCCCCGATGATGGGAACGAGAAAATACTTGCATTGCTTCTTCCAAGGTCATGTCTGCATCTAGGGTTTCTACTTGTCGCTGCATTACGTCGTTAGCGGTTAGCTTTTTTAATATCCCTTCTGTGGAGGCAGCTTTATTAATTGTGATGCCTTTGAGTTGCAATAGTTTATCGTATAGGGATCCGGGCATTACTTTGTCTGAAACTAAGTAAGCAGCTACGGAGACAATCATTAAAGGTAGTACTAGGTTGAAATCTGTGGTCATTTCAAATACAATCACAATGGCCGTGATTGGTACTTTGGAGACCGCACTAAAAAACCCTCCCATACCCGCCAAGGCGTAGGTGGTGGGAGAGTCTATCGTCAAAAAATAAGAGGAAGATACACCAACTAGGTGTCCTAAACAAGAACCCAATATGAGGCTAGGGGCAAACAAGCCTCCAGTGGCTCCTGAACCAAAGGCAATTAGGGTGAGAATAAATTGAGATAAAAAGGCGATGGCTGCAAGGGATGTGTTGGCTTCACTGAGAATCATGTACTCCCTTAACCCGGCATAGTTACGGAAGTGTTCTGGAAGCATTGCTACCAATGAACCAGAAATGAATCCAGCTAAAGCCATTTTTAGCGGTAAGCTGAGGTGTAAATTTTGATAAATTTTAATGCTGGCGATTACACCATGATTAAATACTGCACCCAGTAACCCTGCCAAAACTCCCAACAATAAAAAAAAAGGAATTTCTGGTAGGCTGAACTGGGTTGTGTATCGCATTAAGTCTAGGTTTAATTCCAAACTACCGCCACCCAACAGCCGAGATATTACTCCACCAATGAAAGAAGCGATTATGGCGGTTCCTAGGGTCAGTCCTGATAAGTCGTGCAGTAGTTCTTCTACAATGAATAGTACACCAGCAATGGGAGCGTTAAAGGCGGCGGATAAACCAGCACCGGCACCGGCGGCGATCATTTGCCGTCGATGATCTGGGGAGGTGGGAACCCAGCGACTCATTCCTGCTGCTAATCCTGCGCCAACATGAACGGTGGGTCCTTGTCGCCCTAAACTTAGGCCTGAACCGAGGGTGATTATGGCACTGAGTAATTTGACCGTTGCTACTCGCCAGGATAATGTAATTGGCACGTTGGCAAGGGTGGCTTTAACTTGTGGGATACCGCTACCTGATGCTTCTGGGGCAAATTTATTCACTAACCACCCGGCTACAAACCCAAAGGTCATGCCAATGGTTGGTAAGGCTAGCCATGGTGGTACAATTTGGCTGGTTTGGACTCGCCATGTTCCTAACCATCCTGACCCGACTTTTAGCAATACCGCAGAAAGGGCGGCCACAAGACCAATAATACAGGCTTCGGCAATGGCTAAACTTCTTCTGGGTTGCAACCACTGGCGAAAGCGCTGATTCAGGACGGAAAGCGCCATAATTGTTCTTGGTTCACTGTTGAGTGTGTGTGGGAGGATCTGGTGGATTAGGTTTTACCGATCGCGGACAATCCCTCTACTATGAGTGATGGAGTGTAGCAAGATCCATTCCAATCAGCGTCACTACCTAGTGCTACTAATTGTTTCATGGCTGTGTATACGTTACCTGCGACCATTGTATCTTTGACTCGCCCAATTATCTGACCGTTTTTGACGCGATAACCTAAGTCAATGTTGATGGAAAAGTCTCCAGAAATGGCGTCACCACTACCAAGTATTTGATCTACAATTAAGCCATCATCTATTTCCTTGATTAAGTCTTCTAGTGATGCTGAACCGGGCTGGATCAAGAAATTAAATAAGCCAGGGGTGGGATAACTGCCAAAACTAGGGCGAAAACCATTACCAGTGGTTTTAATGCCTAGTTGTTGTCCCGTGGCGCGATCGCAATAATAGTTTTGTAAAATTCCTTCTTGGATGAAAACTAATAATGTTGTTGGAGTGCCTTCGTCATCAAAAGGACAACTGTAGGGTCCTGCTTGTGGGTTTTGGTAAAGGGTAAGGGCGGGTGATATGACTAATTTGCCTAGGCGTTCCACCCAAGGAGAGGCTAATTCGAGGATGCGCTTGCCGTTTAATGCTGCTTGTGCAGTTCCCCACAGCATATCTGCTGCTTTGGATGTGAATAAAACTGGAATTCGACCCATGGGGGGCGGGACGTTTTGTTGAGACCAATCTAATCTTTGGAGGATTTGATGAGCTAGTTTTTCAGGGTCAAGGATGTCCCGTTGTGTTTGCCCATCGGCAATACTCAAAAAATCATCCCCCCGTACCCATTCTGCTGCTATGTAGCAACTGAGGGTTGTGTCTGTGTAGAAACTATCTAAGCCTTGACTGTTCACAATTCTGGTGGTTTCTGAATCACATTCCCAGTCGCCGTTGCAAAGCACTTCTGGGTAGGTATCACGGATTAGTGCGATGGCTTGTTTGCCCCAGTTGACTAATGTTTCTAATGGTACGGGTTTGCCTAGGTCTGGATAAGAGGTTCTAGAGTTTTTTACTAGGTCTATTGATTCTGGTTTATTTAGCTGACTCAAGGCTAAGGCTCGTTCTACTATTGTTTGTGCTGGAACTGAACCATAGGCTACGGTGAGTCCAGGTCGCCCATTTCGCCACAGTCGTAGTGCTGTGCCTTCGGATTGGCTGGTTTCTAGCTGTTTGAGACGGTTGGTTTCAAAGAATACAGGACGTGAGAGCGATCGCGATTGATAAACTTCCGCAGCTTCTGCTCCTGATTTAACAGCTAGTTCCAGCAGCTGTTCTGCTAGTGTATCTTGTAACAAGTTTTCAGAACCCATGACCCTCGGTGAATTGTGGTTTTTGGATTTTGATGTGCAAATATATGGACGCAGATAATTATCCCAAATAATTGGTATTATCTGGGTTTCTTGACAATCTCCCGGTAAGTGCAAAGCAGTGTAGTTTTAATCCCCCACCTTTAATTGAGCAACTTTCAGGAAATCCCATTGAGTGGTGAGAATGTTGACTTTTGAATTTCGGAAATCTAGCACCTTTAGCAAAAAAGTTTTTAAATGGTGATTCGAGATTCTTAAGTGATTGTTGTAGAACAGCAGCAGTTGGTTCTTGCAGCCATTCATAATCTGGTAGTTTCTTCAACTGGGTAAAGTCCTTAGCCATGACGAATGTAACGTGAGTTCTCTTGTTCCATTAAGATAGACTCAAAAATTTTCTTTGCAAATCTTTGGGCTGCATTAGCCTGTATCAGTATTTGACGGTTTCCTCTGGTTGGTAATGTCCAGTTAGGCAAAATTTAAGTCTTTTAGCAGCCAAAATCCCGTGAAAGAGTCTGCTTGAGCATCAGACTGGACACCAATAAAATGCACTCCATTAGCTTTTTGTTTAGCTTGTTCATAATCTTGAGCTTGGGCTAAAGTTTGGGGATTTTTAATATTAGCCAAAATCCAACTTTCAGTAGCACCAGTTTCTAATACCAATCTCTGCCCTTGTTTGGTGTCAAAATTCAAGGAAGCCAATTCTAAGCCCGACATCCACCCTGCGATGGGTAACGCTCTGGGGGAAAAGATTAAAACACCAGGAATGGGGGTTTCAGGGGAAATAT
The DNA here is from genome assembly GCF_029891685.1 of Umezakia ovalisporum Ak1311. Lineage (NCBI taxonomy): Bacteria > Bacillati > Cyanobacteriota > Cyanophyceae > Nostocales > Nodulariaceae > Umezakia > Umezakia ovalisporum. The sequence continues at coordinate 45,190 of NZ_JANQDJ010000059.1, forward strand.
TGGCTAATTCCAGAGGAAAAGCTTCACCAAAACCAATTTCCCAGTGTGGCATATCGGCAAATTCAGCAGCTTGTAGGCTGACGAACACCCACTGTTGACCTTCTAAGGCATCTGGTAAACGTTGGGGTAAAGGGTTTTCTAAGGGCACTGAAGGTAAGGTTCCTTCTTGATACCCTGGTTCTTGAGGATAAACTTCTTCCATTCGCTGTCTCAACCACTGATTGAGAACCAAAATGCGGCGGCTAGGTTGGGCAGGGATACCCAGATCCTGACAAGCTTTAGTAATCATATTATTCATTTGACGGCGGAAAAAGCGGATTTTCATCGGCGCTTTCCCCGCCTGATCAATTGCCTCCTCTAAGGCCTTCCGCAACCAAAGGGAATTTACCTGGGTACTAGGACAATACTTTGCATAACGAAACAAAGATTCCGGCTTGGTGCGAATATCCCCAGGACTTTGACAAACTAAGACTTCCCAAACTTTTTTTTGATTTTCGTCCAATATTGGACGAGAGTAAAAATCGATTTCCCAAATACTACCCATATTTTGCCGTTTTATCTTCTATATCACCGTGAGTCTGTCAGCCTATCTTAGGCATTACCCCAAGGGTTGGCTTCTGACTCAATTTTCCCACTTGCAGCATTCAGTGCACCTACTTTTAGAAACGAATCGCACTTCTTATATATTCATCATAAAAGGGAATAGGGAACAGGGAATGGCGAATGGTATGGTAATTTTTACTCGTTTACGATTCCCACCAACTCAGGGAGGGTAAAATAGGTCTTATTTCTTAGCCTGAACAAAAAACCATGACAATGCAGCCTACTCTCCAACGTGCATTTGCTGACCGTCGCGTTCTTAAAGTCATTAGTGGCTTGAATAATTTTGATGGTCGCCGCGTTGCTGCTACCATCAAAGCAGCTGAACTAGGTGGCGCTACTTTTGTCGATATCGCCGCCGATGCTGATTTAGTCCAGATGGCTAAAAACTTGATTAATTTACCGATTTGTGTATCAGCGGTTGAACCAGAAAAATTTGTCTTAGCTGTTAACGCTGGTGCTGATTTAGTTGAAATTGGCAATTTTGATAGTTTTTATGCCCAAGGACGGAAATTTACTGCTGAAGAAGTTTTAACACTGACTCAACAAACCCGCGTCCTGTTACCAGAAATTACCTTATCTGTGACAGTTCCCCACATCCTAGAACTAGATCAACAAGTGCATCTAGCGGAGGAACTAGTCAAGGTCGGCGCTGATATTATCCAAACCGAAGGCGGAACCAGCAGTCAACCTACACACCCTGGAACTTTGGGATTAATTGAAAAAGCAGCCCCCACTTTAGCCGCAGCTTATGAAATTTCCCGTGCTGTTTCCGTACCTGTACTGTGTGCTTCGGGTATTTCCAGCGTCACCGCACCTTTAGCTATAGCCTCTGGTGCTGCTGGGGTTGGTGTGGGTTCTGCAATTAATCAACTCAACAGTGAAGTGGCGATGATTGCTGCGGTGCGGGGTTTAGTTGAAGCTTTAGCTAGTGCTAACACCAGAGCAATTATTTAACTTCAGCTCTGATTCTAACTTGGGAATAACTGCATCTGTACCCATGCGTTGCTGCTAAAGCAGCAGCGCTGGGGCTATGGACTAGGTAGGAGTCAAATAAGCTCCACAATTCACCAGTCAACCTTTACCGAAGTTAAATCAAAATCCCTGGAATCCTTATTGTGATGTTTTGAACCTCTTATTTCCCCACAGACCAAGAACGAACTTGACCTAAAGTTACAGGAATCCTATCACTAACATCAATAGTAAACAGATAAACTTTTTTAGCTCTACGGCCATTTTCCGGGTCAAAAAACTTCAATTTCACATCCCAACAATCACTATTAATTCTGCAAAAAGGACTTTTTTCTACCTCAATACTATCAAGCTGCATACCCGTAGAAATAGCTTGGCTAAAACTAGAAGCTGCTTGAAAAACATTAGTGACAGAAAAATTCAGCGCCCGATGTTTAGCAGTTTTTCCTACATTTTGTAAATCATAGTAAACTCGATTTAAGAAACTACTTAAAGCTTTCCGCATTGCCATTTCTTGGGCTGGTGCTGTGCCTTCCGTAATCACAGTTTGCAAAGCTGCATCTACCAAACTGTTGACTTTCCAGCCATACATTCCCCTAGTATTAGTTAGAGTAATTACAGGTACAACTTGACCAGAAAATAATTCTACGGTTCTATCTGTCAACCTGGCGGGAATACTCACCCGTTCCACAAAATCATCACTGTCTTCTGGTTGAATTTGTCCCTCTAACATTAAAATTAGAGTTTCATAGATATCAGCAGCAAAACCGCTAACGGGTTCTAAAGCATAAATGGGAGTCAATTCTTGGTTGAGAGTCCAAATTAAAGGTTTAGCTTCGCTGGGGTTTGCTGACAGATAATCAACCATTTGCTGGGTATCATAAGGGTTAGCAGGGATAATTGCACCGTCAATATTCACTGCTGGCATTAATTGTTTAAAAGAGTCCCTTCTGGCTTCATCACCAAAGTCATAACCGATAGTACCCAAAGCATAGACAAGTTTAGAGGCTGCACTAGGGGTAACACCTTCTGTTATTTCACTTCTTGGAATAGTAGCAACTGCTACACCAGATTCTCCTTCCCAGTCTCCGGCTGAGAATGCCTTTTCCAAGGCTCTGTCCGATGATATAGCGAGGGGCACAGCTTCTGATGTCCCATTTCCAGGTAGAACCTGGGAACGAGAGATTTTTACCCCCTTATGTTGGGGGGATAAGGGTTGGGGGTGAGGTTCTAACCTTTCTCCCGTCAATAATTGAAACGCACCGGGAATATTCAACTTACCCAACAAACACCGTTCCGGTTCTTCCACATCTTCCGGGTTACAGGGAATAGCACTATTTAAAATTGCTTCCCGCACTGCTTCCGCGTTGGGTTGTTCTCCCCGTTGTAGTTGCATACTCATTAATAATGCAGAAACACCTGTAACAATAGGTGCAGCGCAACTTGTACCTTTTTCTTTGATGGGTTCTTCCGTTCCCGGTTGTGCGCCTAAGATATTTTCCCCATTGGCCATTACACCCTTATTTTGATATTCTCCCCCGTAATTGCTAAATTTAAAGGGTTGTCCGTCGTCACGCATTGCACCAACGGTAATCACACCTGGAAGAATTGAAGGAATACACCAACATTCGCCTTTATCATTACCACCAGGGGCAATAATTAACATATTATTGTCTTGGCATTGTTTGACAGCACGGGCAAATAAATCTGGTGCTACTCCGGTTTGGGTGGGGTGACAAGCGGCGATATGGATGATATTTGCACCCCATTGCAAAGCTGTATTAATGGCGTGGGTGAGGTTGATGGGGGAAATAAAATCATCACCAGCGAAGGAAATGGGAATATTTAATGCTGTACATAAAGGAGCAATCCCTGGGGCGGGTGTGTTGTGTTGCCCTAAGATAGTGCTAGAAATGTGGGTAGCATGACTTGATAATTCTATCCGTCGTCTAATAGCAGGAGGAAAGGAGGCAAAAAATGCTTCTCGTTCTTTTTTCGCTTCTTCTTTGTCGTGGTCTGGGTCGTCTTTTTTATCTTTTTGTTGTTGGTTAAATTCTAAATGTAACTTGAGATAATAATAATATTCTTCGTTGAGTTCAATATCTTCTGACCAGTAGGGTTTAAATTGACTAAAATTTGCACCTTGAAAACAACTACGTTCTAAGTCCGCAGCACCGTCAAGGATAGCAATTTTAATCCGGGGGTCGCCTTTTGTGCGTGTCCAAATTTGGGAAATTCCGGGGATGTCTGTCAGGTTAGGCATGGTTTTGATTGTGTTGTTGTAATTGGTGTTATAATAACTAAGGGTAAAAAGTATTCTTTAAAAGTATAATTTTATATAAAGTTAATGCCAGCTAAAGATATTTTTCATGATGCTGTTAGGATAGGGTTATAAAAAGAGGGTTGGGTGATTACAGATGATCCTTTAAGGATAGAAGTCGGTGATGTGGAAATGTATATTGATCTCGATGCAGAGCAAGTTTTAGCTGCTGAAAGAGAAGGAGAAAAAATAGCGGTGGAAATTAAGAGTTTTATTGGTACATCTAATATCTCTCAATTTCATGAAGCCATTGGACAATTTTTTAATTATCATTTGGCATTAGAAGAACAACAACCACAACGAGTTTTATATTTAGCTGTTCCTTCAGGAATTTATTACTCTTTCTTTCAATTGCAGTTTATTAAAACAGTTGTTGAGCGTTCCCAACTTAAAATCATGATTTATGATCCGATTCAAGAGGTAATTGTATCATGGAAAAACTATAACAATATCGCAATTATGTCAAACAAGTGATCACAGAATATGCTCAATTAGGTTCAGCTAAGGATGAAATTGAAGAACAATTGATTTTTGATACCGTTGGCGACCATTATCAATTAATGTATGTAGGTTGGAAAAATAGAAAACGGCAGCATGGTTGTGTCTTGCATTTAGATATTAAAGATCATAAAATTTGGATACAACATGATGGAACTGAAATTGGCATGGCGGATGAGTTAGTTGAGTTAGGAGTGCCAAAATCAGATATTGTTTTAGCATTTCATGAACCTTTGGTGAGACAATATACAGGTTTTGCTGTTGGTTGATTTTTACATAAGACTTTCATCTATATTTTACATGAATTTTACATTATTTTTGTTTTGTATACATTAATATTTACATTATGTCATAGAGTGATTTTACTTTTAGAAAAGTCAAGCAAACCTTTGGCATAAACACTATTGAAAATCAAAATATAAGCATGGGGTTCTCCGTGACTTTTGATTTTTAATGGTGATGCCACGTAAACCACTCCTTCAATTAATTCGGCTTTTTTGAGATTCGGCATGGCATGATAACGCTGTTCAAATTCATGACGGGTTAATTTGTCGCCATTTTCTAGGGGGAGGAATAGTTAAGATGGGAGACATGGCGTTAGGAGATATCATATTTAAGCTATTTTTTGTAATATTTGGGGTTGGGGTATGGGCTTACCGATTTGATTATAGCCATACACCAAATCTTCTAACACTTCCTTGGCATTTTCTAGAGCTTCTTCATAGCTTTCTCCGTGGGTTTTAGCATATTTTCCCCACTCAGGTAAAAAGGCAATATAGGCTTGATCTTCGTCAGACCATTGAATTAAAATACTATATTTCATAGTTTATCTGCTTTTTCTAATTGTTCAAGTTCTTTGATACTTTCTATTATATCTTTCTCTTGATAAGGTTTTGCATCTTTGCTGTCTTTGCCAGATAGAACTACAGGTTTTGGTAAAAGTGGATGAATCCAGTAAGAATGACTACCTTTTCCCCGCTTTGGTAATAATGTAAATCCTGCTTTTTGCAACATCTGTTTTAATTATCTAATTTTTTTGGGCATTTAGTTTTATTTATTTGGACTTCTGGAAATTGCATTTTAATGATGTTATTTAACGTTTTGGTGATTTTGTGATTTAATTTTGTTGGGTTGCGCTGTCCCTTAACCCAACCTACATTTTCTTATTAGTTTTTGTTGGTGGTTATAGGAGAACTCATTTGATAATACAGATTCAAATTTTCTATCCTCCCAGCTATTATTTCATTTTCCCGTAGTCCTACAATTGTTCCCTGTACAGGTTGTTCTCGATAATAGGCATGAACTCGGTTAGCTAAATCATTGCGTAAATTAGCAATAAAGTTATTAGGGTCACTGGTACGATAATAAAGGATTTTTTCGGGGTTGCCTTGGCTAAAACCAATAATTAATGACCAACAGCTATCTAAAAGTTGTAAAGCCTGGGGTGACAGAACTTTGGCTAGTTGTTGAAATTTTTCTTTGCTAATACTGGGATAAACCTCGATTTCACTACCACCATTGAAGTCAAAGTCAAAGCCAATGACAACGGAATTATCTACCAAAAATGGTTGCAATTCTTCAGCAGATTGACATAGGGATATTGCCTTGGCTAATTTTTGGGGATAATCGCTGATGATAAACCAAAATTTGAGGCGAGAAGCACTAAATTCTCTTCTTAAATCAATACCTACTAATATCTGGTGGACTTTACTGAAATCGAAATCATTGCCAACAAAATTCTCAATGAGATGATAAGTTAATTTAACATCTGTCTTGGCTGCTACTTGCTGAAAAAAATTAATAGCTGTCTGATAATCTTGCCAATTTGGTTGATTACGAAATAAATTAAACCGAGCCGGATACAGTTGATCTTTTTGGATTTTACAAGAACATTCTAATCCCCAATGTGTAACTTTTTGAGCAAAATCATCGAAAATATTCAGGGTGTAGAGATGGTCAACATCAAAGATATGTTTATGTTGATTGATGTAATGTAGATTTTTTTGGCTACCTATAAATAAATTCTCAGAAATAGTCATTTATAATTCCTTCTTGTGCCTAGACAACCTCGAAATTTACAGTCTGGATACTCTTATCACATTACCACCCGTTGCAATAACCGCGAATTCAAATTATCACGGCGGGAATGTCGGGAGGTGTTTCTTTATGCAATAAAAAAGGTTTTGGATAAATACAATTTCCAGCTTCATGCTTTGTGCATTATGTCAAATCATGTTCATTATTTGATTGCACCTAAACAGCCAGAAGAGTTACCCAAAATTATGCACTTCCTCAACTGGTACACAGCAATGTGTTTCAATCGGATGTTAAGAAGAACAGGACACTTTTGGGAGAAACGATATTACTGTGATGGGTTTCCTTCTTCAGATAGAGACAGAGTATTAAATACTTTACGGTATATTCACGCTAATCCTAAAGCTGCCAAAATGCGCCAGAGTTTTTTCTATGATTTTAGTAACTATGGCAGTTATGAACGCCTAACCGATGATGGTTTAACACAATGGCATCCGGCTTTTCTGCGGCTAGGAAGCAGTTTAGAAGAATGTGCCAAAAAGTATAAAGGCTTTTGTCAAAAGTATAAACCCAAGGAAAAGACCCCAACCCAATGCCACTGGGGTAGTAAGCTGTTGGCTGGGGTTCATCTCACGGATAAGGGTTCAACCACCAACCCCAAAAAATCTAAGTCCAGTTTACCACCTCCCCCGTGCCAGGTATCGGAAACCCCGGAACTGACAAGGGTTGTTCGTCAATTCATCGAGGCGAACCGTGGACCAAGGGATGTAGAAAAAGACTTTTGACCTTTTTGGAGGTAGGTGATAGAGTAAGGTGAGTTACTCGGCGTCGTCGCCTGCAAATGGAT
>NZ_JANQDJ010000060.1:0-3276 GCF_029891685.1 Umezakia ovalisporum Ak1311
GTTCAACAAGTTGAAAAATTAGGTTGAAAACCAAGAACAACCAAAAAATTGATTCCCTTCTCTCAATTTTATATTGGTCGCAATTCATCATCCCGTTAAGTCTGACCACTGTAACGTGAGTCCTCTTGCTCCATTAAGATAGGCTCCTTAGTCCCGGGCGCGAAACTTCTAGTTATTGGAGGTCCATGATTTATTTATGTAGCACCTGCCAAAGCAAAATATTATTAAGTAAATTTAATAATATTTTTAAGTTATTAATTTTATATTAATTTAAGTAGTAATCCTGAGAAGCATCTGCGTGCTTGATTTATAATCAAGCCAATTTGAGCCACAAACTTTCCAAATACAGTACTTGACTACATCAGGAAAAGCTGGACTGCTCAAAGCTGGGTGGAAGTAAAATTTTCAGGAGTATATTATGCTGCGATCGCTCAAAAAAATGCTGGCTTTGGTTATGGTATTGGTATTGTCTTCCATACTGTTGCCTAACCCTGCCCTAGCTTTTGTTTCCTATCAAGGTCAATTCACTGCTACAAGGGCTTGCGAAGCGCTAAGCTCAATCAAAAAAGGTACAAACCCGGATAATGTCACATTGACACCAGGGCAAATTTATCAAATAGCTGGAAAAAATAAAGATAATGCGTCCCACTACCTTGTAGAAATTGCTGGTGTTATTCCGTCAAAGCGTTGGGTTGCTTCTAATTGTGTGGGTGCTGTTGATTCGAGTGGGGACAGAACTGATGTAGGGGTTTCTGTTGTTACGGTCCCTACAGGAGATGACTACTTATTAGCACTGAGTTGGCAACCTGCTTTCTGCGAGGGTAAACCGGATAAGACTGAGTGTCAAATTCTAGCTGCAAATCCAGAGCGATTTGAAGCTAAACATTTCGTTTTACACGGTCTGTGGCCCCAACCCAAATCCAATGTTTACTGTAATGTCAGTGGGGGTGATATTACTTATGATAAACAGAAATTTTGGGCAAAACTACCTGCTGTGGAAAAGGAGCTTGGGCCTGAGACTTGGGAACGACTACAAGCAGTAATGCCGGGTACTCAATCGAATCTGCATCGGCATGAGTGGATTAAACATGGTACTTGTTACCCAGGTTCACCAGAAGAATATTTTGTTGAGTCAATGGCTCTACTTGATGCTTTTAACAAATCGCCAGTACAAGCACTAATTGCTAGTAATATTGGTAAACAAGTTGCTATCAAAGAAATTGATGAGGCTTTGTCTGATTTTGGCTCTGATGCTGGGGAGAAGGTGGAAGTAAAATGTTCTAATTCTCTGTTGGGTGAACTTTGGGTTAACCTGAAAGGGGATATTACACCAACTAGCTTTGTAACCGGTCTGCTTACCAATAGCCCAAAGGCTAATAGTGAAGAATATACTTTTTGTTTGATTGACGATGCACGTGATTAATTGGTTTTTTTTAAGTACCCTAGGGATGATTTTGCATGGAGTTCTAACTTACTACATAAGTTTTGTGATTCTTTGGTACTTTTTATGGAGAACCCAGTTCAAAATCATTGAAAGTCTTATTGTGTCGGCATTTCACTGAAAATATTGGGCATAATTGTTTATAACCTTACCCTTAAGGGTTTTGTTGTTATCAATCCTCCATTACCATAAAATCTACGCAAGAACCAGTTTTGTTTACTCTAACAAGTTTTGGCTCTTCACAAGCTATTAGGTTACTACTCAAGGCTGAGGGCTGGGGAAATGGCTATGATTGGAAGTCCTCCTGTATGGTGGCTAAAGTTAATACATCCCATTAAACACAGAACTTGGCCCCAGCCTTTCCCTTTGGTGAGGAGAGGGGCTGGGGTGTAAACTGCAAGATTCAGTTTTTTTAACAAGGGATCAACACTTCTTGTCTGCCTAATACTGCTATGTCTTCTGCATCTAACTCTACAGGAGTACCACTGCGAATTAATTCAGAAAAATCTTCATTGGGAACCATGACTGTTAAGGTGTACAAGCGAGTATTGCCCGTGTTTTTAATCATATGAGTTCCTGTGGGTGGTACTAACAAACTATCTCCGGCTTTAATGGGGACAGTTTTACCATCACATATGGCGATGGCTTCTCCTTTGAGGACAAAAAACATTTCCACTGCCGATTGATGGCGATTTGGTGGTGTTTGCCCACCGACATCAAAAATTTCTACGCAGCAAGTTAAGGAAGTATTAGCATTGATGGAGTCAAAAATAATCCCTAGCCGATTTGTATCCTGTGGACTGATGCGATATGTTTGATAGTCTTTGGGAGACTTGATGATAGGAATTACACATTTAGTGGCGTGCATTTATTCATCCCTTTTTAACTGATAATGGCAAATGCTCTCTACTTAGAATTCACTGAAGGCAGTGCTTTGAAAATTGCTTGTGAGTCGGTGACAAAACCGAAACATTGCTTGATGTTGTACAATGTTGCTAACCAACAATACTCAGGAGAAGTGGTTGCTGTGCAATCTTTGACTAAAATGCAGTCGTATCCTAGGAAGTTGGCATCACATAGGGTGGTCATTACGCATTGATCAGCATTGATACCCCCAAATAATAGTGTCGTTGTTCCTAAGTTCCGCAGGATACTATCTAAGGGTGTATCCCAAAACCCACTCATCCGGTATTTATCTACGCGAATATCCACTGGTAGCTGTTCGAGTTCATCTACTACCGCAGCTCCCCAACTACCTGCGGTGAGTACTTTGGCGCTGTTACTGGGGAGAGGATGGCCTAATCCTATTCCTTCTCCCGTTGGGTTGTAGACGTGAAGTAAAGCAGCACTGACATTCAGTAAGTCTGGGCGATTTCCCCAGTTGACCCAAATTACGGGTACACCCACTGCGCGCAGTTGTGGAAGTAAATTCTTTAAGGGTTCGATGGGTGTACGCGCTGGTGTTACATCTACACCGATATGAGCTAACCACCCGTGGGGATGACAGAAGTCGTTTTGCATATCGATGGTGAGGATGGCGGTCTTTGCTAAGTCTAGGTGCAGAGTTTTTGTTTCTGTTGATAAGATAACGGGTTGTGGGGTCTTTTGAGGACGAGTAATATCCGCTATAGTCTGATTTACGGTCCACGCATTTGGTGCAATTCCCAATGTCCTACTGGGTAAATTCATAAATGACGCCTAATGTGAATTAGGAAAAAGGCGGGAGAAGTAAGAAGATGAAAGTTACCAGCTTTTCAAATCAGACTTCCCCCATGAATAGCATAGACCTAGGAACGTTAATTACAACAATCTTTGTACTGGTAGATGATTGGTGC
>NZ_JANQDJ010000061.1:0-45355 GCF_029891685.1 Umezakia ovalisporum Ak1311
AACGGTCTGAGGATGTCTTTGACAATCTTGGGAAATGAATTTATAATCATTATCAATTATTACATTTTAATACTTCGCCCAGAATTTACCATATTTTGGGCTATTTTTATCACCTCTTTCTTAACATTCAACACTTGTGCAAAAAGGGTGTTTCTAAGAAGCAAGAATTTCCCCCTACAGTGCTTTGCAGTGTAGGGGGGAGTGTCAATTTCCCCGCTTTAATCAGTGATTATGTCTCAAAAATGGCAAAAATTGACTTTTATAGCAATTAAATAACTACCTGAGGAAGATTCATCTCAGGGTTTTTTGTGGCTTGATTAAGTAAAAAGTAGTGATGTCAAAACCACTATGTAGCAATAGCATCCACCCTCAACTGTGGCAACTCCCTCCAGGTAAATTTGACACCCAGAAAAATTATTTGCGGTGATTTACTATCAAAAATTTGGTCGTTAGTTTATCATTTTCCAGCTACTATCATAATGTATTCAGTAAATTTGTGACTTTCCTTCAAGGATTTATGCGCCAGTGTCGCCACTGCCTGTATTCCAGTAATGGTTTGTTCAGCAAAAGGACTAAAATAAGTATGAAGAAAAAATAATCATATTGAGAAATGTTTAAAGTTTTTATGAAAGCTTTAAAAAAACCCACAAATGTTTTTTTAGGCTAATTCAGTTAAATCTACTAAATATCTAATGATAATATTGCCATGAATGCACATCGAGGATCTGCTGTGCTCAGTTCTGCCAGTTTAAAGGTGCAACCAGGTGCCACAGGAATAACTGAAAATCATCGCCTACGGCTATTTTCTGGCTCTGCCAATCTTCAACTGTCTCAAGAAGTTGCTCGTTATCTGGGCATGGACTTGGGGCCAATGATTCGCAAAAGGTTCGCGGACGGAGAATTATACGTTCAAATTCAAGAATCAATTCGGGGTTGTGATGTCTACCTCATCCAGCCAACTTGTCAACCAGTTAACGACCACTTAATGGAATTGCTGATTATGGTTGATGCTTGTCGTCGCGCTTCTGCACGACAAATAACCACAGTAATTCCCTATTATGGCTATGCTCGTGCTGACCGCAAAACAGCAGGACGAGAGTCTATTACTGCTAAATTAGTAGCTAACCTAATTGCTAAAGCAGGGGCTAGCCGTGTTTTGGCTATGGATTTGCACTCGGCGCAAATTCAAGGATATTTTGACATACCTTTTGATCATGTTTACGGTTCGCCAGTAATTTTTGATTATTTGGCAAGTAAACAACTGTCTGATATTGTTGTTGTTTCTCCCGATGTCGGTGGTGTGGCAAGAGCTAGAGCATTTGCTAAAAAACTAAATGATGCTCCCTTGGCTATTATCGATAAACGTCGTCAGGCTCATAATGTAGCTGAGGTGATGAATGTCATCGGTGATGTTAAGGGCAAAACAGCAATTTTAGTTGATGACATGATCGATACTGGCGGCACAATTAGCGAAGGCGCACGGTTACTGCGTGAACAAGGTGCAAGTCAGGTATATGCCTGTGCAACTCATGCGGTTTTTTCGCCCCCCGCCAAAGAGCGTTTGTCCAGTGGCTTGTTTGAAGAAGTGATTGTTACCAACACAATTCCCATAGCAGAAGACAATCGCTTTCCGGAATTAGTGGTGCTTTCCGTCGCTAATCTATTAGGCGAAACTATCTGGCGAATTCATGAAGACACTTCTGTAAGTAGTATGTTCCGCTAGGAAAGACAATACTGTTTTTAAAGTTACAATTTGCTATTAGAAAATTATGAAGTATGGAGTATGAATTTTTTCAATCTTCAGGCTTCATTTTTTGTTTTATGTTGATTTTGAAGTACTGAGGTACGGAGAAGACAAAGGAGGAAACTGAGTTAATTAACTCAGTAATTAACTTGAGTTAAAATGAAACTGTGTATCAAGCTGGCTGTGGCATCATTGGGTAAAATTTTCCCAAAAAATATCTATTCCTGGATGGGTGTGAGAAAAGCCCCCGGAATTGTGACAATTAGGCTAGAATTATTAAAGGTTCTTTACAGAATTTGCTAAACACAAACAATTCTGTTAAAGCTACTTAACCAGTATTTAAACTCAAATCTGAAAACCCCCTCTAGAGTTCACCAAAAGCTCCTATGACGCTCCCAATTCGCAACGTCGCCATTATCGCCCACGTTGACCACGGCAAAACTACCCTGGTTGATGCGCTCCTGAAACAATCTGGTATTTTCCGAGAAGGTGAAGACGTTCCGGATTGTGTCATGGATTCCAATACCCTGGAACGAGAGCGGGGTATTACTATTCTCTCCAAAAATACGGCGGTTCGCTACAAAGACACTCTAATCAATATTGTTGATACCCCCGGACACGCTGACTTTGGCGGCGAAGTTGAACGGGTGTTAGGGATGGTTGATGGTTGTCTGTTGATTGTTGATGCTAACGAAGGCCCCATGCCCCAGACGCGCTTTGTATTGAAAAAAGCTCTGGAAAAAGGACTACGCCCCATCGTTGTCATCAACAAAATTGACCGCGCCCAACGTGACCCCCACTTAGCAGTAGATAAAGTTTTAGATCTGTTCTTAGAACTAGGCGCAGACGAAGACCAGTGTGATTTTACCTATCTGTTTGCTTCTGGAATGGCAGGTTACGCCAAAGAAAGCATGGAAGCAGAAGCCGTAGATATGCAACCTCTGTTTAATGCCATTCTGCAACACGTTCCACCTCCTGTAGGGGATATCAACAAGCCTCTGCAATTGCAAGTTACCACCCTAGATTATTCTGAATATCTGGGACGGATTGTTATTGGTAGAATCCACAACGGTACTATCCGCACTGGACAACAAGCCGCTTTGGTAAAAGAAAATGGCACCATTGTTAAGTCCAAAATTACCAAGTTAATGGGATTTGAAGGACTCAAGCGGGTGGAAATGGAAGAAGCCACCGCCGGCTACATTGTGGCCGTGGCTGGTTTTTCTGATGCTTATATCGGGGAAACTATTACCGACCCTAATGAACCTCAAGCCTTACCATTAATTAAGGTGGATGAACCAACTTTACAAATGACCTTCTGGGTAAATGATTCACCCTTTGCTGGTCAAGAAGGTAAACTGGTAACATCAAGACAAGTGCGCGATCGCTTGTTCCGTGAATTAGAAACCAACGTTGCTCTTAGAGTGGAAGAAACCGACTCTCCCGACCAATTCCAAGTTTGCGGTCGGGGTGAATTGCACTTGGGTATTTTAATTGAAACTATGCGCCGAGAAGGTTTCGAGTTCCAGGTATCTCAGCCACAGGTCATTTATCGCGAAATCAATGGTCAACCTTGCGAACCTTTTGAATTACTAGCCCTGGATGTTCCTGAAGATGCTGTTGGTAGTTGCATTGAACGCCTGGGACAACGCAAAGGCGAAATGCAAGATATGCAAGTTATTGGTAATGGACGCACCCTGCTGGAATTTATTATTCCTGCCCGTGGTTTAATTGGTTTCCGGGGTGAATTCATGCGTCTAACTCGTGGTGAAGGTATTATGAACCACAGTTTCCATGATTATCGTCCCATCACTGGTGAAATTGAAGCCCGTAACAAAGGCGTTCTCATTGCTTTTGAAGAAGGTGTTTCCACATTCTACGCCATGAAAAACGCTGAAGATAGAGGAGTATTTTTTATCACTCCAGGCACTAAGGTTTATAAAGGCATGATTATCGGAGAACATAATCGTCCTCAAGACCTAGAGTTGAATGTCTGTAAAACTAAGCAGTTAACTAATCACCGCGCTTCTGGTGGTGATGAACTGGTGCAACTACAAGCACCACTAGACATGAGTTTAGAACGCGCTCTAGAATACATCGGACCTGATGAATTGGTGGAAGTAACACCGGAATCAATTCGCCTACGCAAAGTAGCTAAGAAGTTCGCCAAGCGTTAATAAATGACTTGAAATCTTTTTTTTGTACGGTGTGTTGTCCCCTGGGGGAACACACCATTTTTGGTTTTTCACACGCCTTACTCAATTGTGTAAATTGAAAGGCTCCACTAATCAAAGTCATTACCTCCCCCACCACACCTCCTTGTTTTCCTGGTCTTACCCCGAGGACAATGTAAAAAACCTACCCTGTGAGGCCAGGGAGCCAGGGAATAAACTCCCTGTCTCATAACTCAAAAGTTAAAAACCCACTCATCCCTTAAAGCTAAAATTGATTAGCGGTTTGTTAGCTCTAAATTAATTTACTGCATTAGTCCAAGTCCCCATTATTAGGGTTAATAATGTATTTATTGGTAGTCTCTGGCTTGAGTCCCTGGCTTCTAAATCAATACTCTGTTTTAGCCTTGCCATTCCAGTTTTTTCTCAACTTGAGCGGTGGTGCTGGGTAAGGTCACTTTCAAGCGCTTTAACATTGCACCCCGTGCTTGCAAGGCTAGATTATCATCCAAAGCAGACAAAGTGATAGCTTCTTGGTACTTTAACCGCAGCGCAGTTTGAATTAACCAGTCAGCCACAAAGGGATTTTTCGGTAACAGGGGTCCGTGGGAATAAGTCGCGATGGCATTTTGATAAAATGCCCCTTCAGTACCATCTTCACCATTATTACCCAAGCCATACACCACACGCCCCAAGGCTTCTACCTTACCTAACTGAGTGCGTCCGCCGTGATTTTCAAAACCCACCAAATAAGGCTTAGTCCCGGTCATGGCTTGTAGTTCCTCCTCTAGACGAGGAGCTGTGACCTCAACCACTAAATTACCAATACAGCGTTTAGTATTTTCCCCAGGATGTACAGAAACTAAATCCAGTATTCCTAAACCTTGAATACGCTGTCCCAAAGCAGGTTCATAATACTTTCCTAGCAACTGGGGAGAACCACAGGTGAATACTCCCGGTGTCCCATTTTCAATTTTCTCACCCATAGCGTCAGCCTTCGCCCCTTGCAAATCACGCATCACGATTTCTTGCTGACGGTCTTGTGCCCCACCACCAACTATAATATCCACACTTTTAATATCAGCAGCTGTGGCCTTTTGGTCTATTGCTATCACCCTGGCATTATACCCCCGCCACAAAGCGCGACGTTCGATAGTAATCACATTACCGCGATCGCCATAGGTACTCATTAGTTTGGGATACAGCCAGCCAATGGTTAATTCTAAATTTTCAGAACTCATAGTATCCTAAAACATTACTCATTAGTTATTGGTCAACAAATTAATCACCCGGCGCATATCCAGAACTGGGGGAGCAATTTTTGTTTAATTGACATTCCCACCGCCAGAACCACCTGGGATTATTGCTTCATCCAGCCAACTTACTGAAAAAAGTTTCCTCCCATAACCAGAGGTTATTCTGTCCGCCACAGTATCATTGTTATGATACTTACACATTACTTATGAAAACATCTATTATCCCTTGAATCTACAAAATTTCAACTGTTATAAAACTTACTATAAAAATATTTATCAAAATTTCATTTTTAAACATTAAAAGTCCAGTATTGTAATTACAAGCTGATTTTCATGTTTAACGGAGATTATTTATGCAACTTATTCAAGCTCCTAATATTGCCGTCATTGCAGAGGAAAATGCTGTTCCTATTTCTCAATTACCTCACATATGGCAAGACATTGCAGCAGGAATAGCAAAGGTAGGACTACATAACCCCCACAGTTATGTAGAAATGGCCCAGTTGTTTCAATATAAACTGTCCTGGGGTGATGTAGATTTATTTAATGAACGTCCAGAATTAGCTGATGTCAAATCTGCATTTTCTCAGCTATTTGCACAACTAGCTCATGAAACATTAGAATTTTATGGACATGATTTTTTAATTGATAGCTATCCAAACTTTACAGAAATTATTCAAGATTTAGAATCAAAGAAAAAAGAACATGGAGATGAATTAAAAGTAGCCCACATTGGCGGAGAACTTTTTGATGAATTTGGCTACCAATTACCAGCTAGTTTTTACCATGTCCACCTAGGGCCAATTTACCGAGACCATGTGTTTGAAGAACGGGCTTTACGCTTTGACAAACGAGATATAGTACACAAACGTTCTTGGGATGCAGTGTTACACGCAGGAAAAGTTTTTGCTATACAAATGAAAGTGCAAAGCATCGCCTCGAAATACGGTTTTACATATCATCACGGTTGTGGTTGTAACTCCCATTTGTCTTCCATTGATGAAGCTTCAGGAGAATTTAACTATAAATTGACCTCGGAAAAATCTCAAAGATGGATCAGAAGTTTTATCTGGACAGCTTGGTATGAATATGCTTTCTTTCCCATAGTTCCCAATACTAGATATTTAGTCTAATTCGTTTTGCTGTCTACCTTTTTTCCCCAGCTTTCAGCTGGGGAGAAATCAACCAACCAGCAATTCAGTAACAGCTTTTAAAGAATCTTCCTCCCAGTGAGAATTTCTCGAACTTCTAGCATGGCAGAATAGGTAGGGAGAATATGGAGAGTTTCATTGTTTGGGGTATGCTTTAAGGCTATAGCCATCGCCCGACGTAAATCCTCTTCTATAATCAAATTGACCTTGCTATCACTGGATTTTTCGCTGTAGCGTAGACGTAAGGCCATATCATAGACGCGATCGCCACTCACAACTAAAGTTCCGCCCCGTTCCACTAATTTCTCCGTATCTACGTCCCAAATCCAAGACACATCAGTACCATCAGGAGTGCGGTCATTTAAGACTAATAATGTAGTGCTATCATTACTTTGGGTGACTACGCGAATAGTTTCATTAGTCCCCACGGGATTTTTTGACAACAAAATCCGCACCCGCTGATTATTAACTACCAAATCCTCAGCCCGACCAAAAGCAGCTTGAAAATTCTCAATTGTCTCTTGAATAATGGCTCTATCAACCCCCAACTCAAGGGCCCCAGTCACCGCCGCTAAAGTATTGTATTTGTTATACAAACCCACCAAAATCTGTGACCATTCTCGGCTTTCTAGCTGTGGTTTACTTTTACTAAAACCACACTGGGGACAACTAAAATCTCCCAAATGAGACAAATATACACCTTCATAATCAAGAGAATATCCACAACGAGGACAATAAATTGAATCCACCGCGTGGGGAATAGCTTCTAAATACTGTTCTGGTTCATTCATCCCGAAAAATAGTACCCTTTGGGGTAACTGCTGACCGAGATAAGATAAAGTCGGGTCATCAGCGTTGGGAATCACCACTGTTTCTAGGGGGAGAGTAGAAATAACCTCCGTCCACCGCTTACTAATACTGTCCACTTCCCCATACCTATCAAGTTGGTCCCGGAATAAATTTAAACACAGAATAATTCTCGGCTTAAGGGGCTTTAAAACCTTGGAAACAATATTCTCATCTACCTCTAGAATGGCATAGTCAACATTCAGCCTTCCCACTAAATCAGCATTTTCTATCAACGCCGTCATCAAGCCATTTTCTAGATTTGCACCTGTGGAATTATGAGCGATGCGGTAACCTTGGCGTTCTAAAATCGTGCATAACAGAAGCGCTGTGGTAGTTTTACCGTTAGTACCAGCAATGAGAATCACACCGTTTTTAACCTGCTGACTCAATAATCCCAACAACCGAGGTTCAATTCGACGAGCAATAGAGCCTGGTAATACACTAGCAGCACCCAGACCTAGCCATCGCACCATCAATGTTACGCCTTTAGCCACTGACACCGCGAAACCCAGTCGTAGTCTATCTATAAGTTGAATTTTATTGCCCACATCCATACCCTAATTGCTAGCAGTTCCCAAATAGTCTTTAACCTACAAATTTAATCTAGTTAGTCCCCACTGGCTATTCCCATGCCGGTAAGCGTTATCTTAAAAAATAGTGCGCGAGTGTAATTATATATCCAGCCCAGTTAACCGACTTCAGCACAAATTGATGACAATTGATAGCTTGCAAGGTTCTTGTTGATGAAAAATTTAAAGTTTCGGTTTTTACATAAAACAATTCTTGATTGGCGACGAATAACGTCCAAATGCTTGTTATTGCTTGCTTGTCTATTGGTGATAAACATAGAACCTGCATTTGCTGGTATTAATGATGATGTCTATGATGGTAATATTTTCGTAGTTTATGCCGGCAATGGTTCACTGGTGCCCCCCAGACAAAGTTTAGCAAAATCCTTACAAGAACATAGACCCGTATTTTTAGCGTTTTATGTAGATGATAGTAGTGATTGCAAACAATACGCCATTACCATTTCCCAGGTACAAGAATTCTATGGTCGAGCCGCAGAAATTATTCCTGTAGACGTAGACACTATTCCTGTGCAACAAACCTATGAACCCACTGAGCCAGGATACTATTATTCTGGTGCCGTACCCCAAGTAGTAGTTTTTAATCAATCTGGTCAAGTAGTTTTGAATAAAACCGGTCAAGTTCCT
Organism: Umezakia ovalisporum Ak1311; assembly: GCF_029891685.1. Taxonomy (NCBI): domain Bacteria; kingdom Bacillati; phylum Cyanobacteriota; class Cyanophyceae; order Nostocales; family Nodulariaceae; genus Umezakia; species Umezakia ovalisporum. Next base: position 8,389 of record NZ_JANQDJ010000061.1, read on the forward strand.
TACGCAGAAATAGACGATGAATTTCGGGAAGTGTTTGATTTATTACCCCGGAACCAATCTGTACAATTGCAGCGACGTTCATTCAACGAATTTAGTAGTGAACTAGCCCAATAACTCTGAGGGTAGACCAAGTTAGTCTACCCTGATTTTTAGTTGTGTCTGATACTATATTTTCCCACAGAAAAGCGATAGGATAAAAATTAGTTAATATGATTACTATACTGATGGAATTTGATTCCTGAGCTTTTCCTGGAGGTAGTCAACAGTCAACACTCAACAGTAACAATTATTGCTATTTAATGCTCACAAATATGAGCCCGTAAATGAATCACTGTATTCTGATGTCAAAGGTTTATACTACCCAGGAGCTAATCCAAATTTTGGCAGATGAACGCCAAGCTTGCCTCAAGGGAAAACGCCTCAAATTAGAAGTGAGTGTTTCCGGCAATCCTGTAATTGACCAGTTCATTAAAAGTGATGGGCTGCAAAAATTCACCGCCTATCAAGATTTTAAAGCTGCCATTCACCATTATCAAAAACAGCACCAAATATCAGGTATTGTCTGGCGAGAGATGACAGTCAAAGGTAAAACCTTGAGTTATCCAGAAATAGACACCGAATTAATTTCCCTCCCCACAGACTTGGAAATCATTAAAGCCACAAAAAAATCCATCTTGGAATTTTGGTACCAAGTCACCCAGGGGATGGACTTATACTTGAGCTTTAACAACGGTAAAGAACACCAAAAAATTCTTCAGGCTGATGTGGAGCGAATTGCTCAAATCACACAATGGGCAAGTTTATGGAAGTGGGAAAACTCTAACTTTCTGGAGATGATTTTGCAACTTGGATGGGGCAAACCAGAAGAAGCTCGCTACAAACGAGGTAGACCCCAATCTGGTAGTGAGCAGATTCACGCCGTGAATCCGGGAAATCATCCCATTGGTTGACCCCAGATATTTTTAGTTTACCACTTGCCAATCTAGCACAAATATGATAGATTCGGATTCTATTAACGGGTGACTAGCTCAACGGTAGAGCATCGGACTCTTAATCCGCTGGTTCTGAGTTCGAATCTCAGGTCACCCATTCCCACACAACCTAAGTTTAATTAACAACGAGGCTTTAACCAGAAATAAGTTCCCCCAAACACTGTGTCAACCCAAAAGCATCCACACCCAAATCCCTACAGCAATATTGTAAATTCGCCGTGATAGTGCCAGTGTTTTTTTGCCAGGGGAAAGCACAGGCAAAAACCCCCCACCTCCCGCCAAACCGTCAGAACCTTGACAAGTTAATAGTTTCAGAGTTTTCAGCATAATTCTAGAGTCTTCAGGCAGTGGCTGAAACAAGGTTTTAAACCTCCCCCGCCAAAATCCCCGGTGGGAATGGCTCTGTCACTGACTTTTGTCCGTCGCTCTCTTTCAAATAAATGAAACCCGTTCGCGGGATTGAAACAGACATACCAGCTAACTGTAAAGCTAGCAGCATCATCTTTCAAATAAATGAAACCCGTTCGCGGGATTGAAACAAGCAATTGTTAACCGTCAACCGTCAACCGTCAACACTTTCAAATAAATGAAACCCGTTCGCGGGATAGAAACTTCCTAACCTCATTACTTCTTCCTCATCAATCCTTACTTATCAACGAAACCCGTTATAAAGCTCTGGCCAGAAATAAACTTCCCCAAATACTGCGTCAACGTAAAAGCATCCACCCCCAACACCGTCCGCTCCTGGGCTGCCAAAATTCCCGCCTGAGAATGCCACCAAACACCACTCGCCACAACATCCTCCACACCAAAACCCCTAATTATCCCCTGGGCCAACAAACCCCCCACCAACCCCGTCAACACATCCCCACTACCACCCCGGGCTAACCCAGCAGAACTCTCACCATTAACCCAAACCCTACCCTCACAATTAGCCATCACACTTCTTGCCCCCTTCAACAACACCACAGCCCCACAATCCCTCGCCGCCCTCACCACCGCCTTAATCCTGTCCTCATTAAAATCCACAACATAAGGAAACAAACGCCTAAACTCCCCACCATGGGGAGTCAAAATCGTCGGAGCTCCACGCTCCTGTAACCTAGAAACCCACCCCAACCCCGCCAAAATATTCAACCCATCAGCATCAAGAACCAAACAGCCATCACTAGAAAACACCTCCTCAACCACAGAAACAGCATCCAAACTTAATCCAGGACCACAAGCGATCGCATCAAAACAACCTAAATCCATCCCCGCCGGCAGCTGTAAACCAGCCATAGCACCAGAGGCCGTTTCTGGACAGCCAAAAACCAACGCCTCGGGCAAATGAGACACCACAACAGACCTCAAAGACTCCGGTACAGCAACAGAAAGCATCCCCACACCACTAGCACGAGCGCCCAAAGCCGTTAAAATAGACCCACCCCCATAGCGCCGTGAACCACAAACCAACAATAAATGACCCTCCTTATACTTGTGAGTAGCCACAGAACGATTCAAAGGCAAACTTGACAGCGCCATACCTCCCGTAATACATTTAACCCTAGGCACATCACCCACCACAGCCCGCACCACAGCCCAGGGAATATCAAAATCAATCAACTCAGCCACGCCGACATACTCTAAAGCCTCATCTTGAAAAAAAGCCAACTTCCATAAACCCAGGCAAAACGTTCGAGTCGCCCGTATTGCAGTGCCCAACACCTCACCCGTATCAGCCTGCAAACCCGAAGGAACATCAACACTCAAAATAGGTTTGCCCCATCCATTCAACACATCAATGGCCCCGGCAACTCCATCAGCAACCAACCCATCCAAACCCAACCCAAACAACCCGTCAATCAAAAAATCACAACCCAACAACCCCCCAACCTCTTCACAACAACCAATACCCAAACCTTGGGCATATCGTAAAAACTCCCCAGTCAACACCTTTAACTCAGAAAAAGGACAAAACAACCGCACCTCATAGCCCCGCCAGTGCAACTCACGAGCCACAACTAAAGCAACCCCCCCATTGTCACCAGGGCCAACCAAAACCCCCACACAACATCCCTTCGCCACCACCCCAACACGAACAGCAATCAAACCCCCCACCTTCTCCATCAAAGCAGACCCAGGCATACCCGCCGCCAACATCCTCCCCTCAACATCGCGCATTTCCCCAGCAGTCACCACAATCTGTGAAACTGCTTCTTGTCCATCACGCATCACACCTCAGCCCCAGCTTACAACACAAAAAAAACAAAAAACTGACCCCTAAAAACCTCAATCACCACCCATAATAAACCCTTGCATCACCATATCCCAACCCTCGTAGGTACTTACTCCACACCTTTGCCTCCTCCCTTTTCTTAAAAGGCCCCACAGCAACATGAGGCCCCAGAGGTCGTTGTCTTTCCAACACAAGACCATAAAAACCACTCCGCCGCCTAATATAATCCGCCATCAAAGGTAAATCTTCAGCATCACCAGGAATCACAGCATAATAACCAAACCCCTCCCCCACCTTAGCCATAGAAACCCCAGACCCTTCACCCCCAAAACCAGCAGATACCCCACTTCCATCCCCCACCCTCACCATCCGTACATCACCCACACCCTGAGACTGTAAAAACCTCACCCGACCCTCCGCATTCATAACCTCCCTAAAAACCCCCAACTGAATCACAGCACGACCTTCATACACACGAACATAAGCATCAGGCTCAAACAAACGTACACGCTCCAAAACCTCCGCACTACCACTATTAACATACACTAAATAATACCCACGCCCTCCGTATTCATCAACCTGAGCCACCTCATAGCCCCGAAAAAATCTCTCATATTCAACCGGAGGCAATAAATCCCCAACCACCATCTTATTCACCCCCCCCGCAACCCTTACCTGGGCTGCGGTACCTTGGGGCACAAAGGCCAAACACCACCCCAACAACCAAAATACAACTTGAAACCCAGTAAAAATAGGTAATATGTAACCGCCCATAACAATAACAAAACTCCTATTCACAATAGTGTATTATTCACCACATAAAAAAGAAAAACCCACAGCCAAAAGCCAACAGTTCTTCCTCAACTAGAAATATATACATATATATATATATGCTAAATATGCTAAAATCAGACAGTCCCAAAACCTTAAAGTACTATTTGTTTTGCAACAGCACAATCAACAACTAAGACTTTATACCTAACTCCCCACATAACTTAAAAAATTAAATTAACACCTTGCCATAAAACCGTTGAAAATGAATGTTCTACCCGAATTTTCATCACCAACACCAGCAGCAAATAAAATAAAAAAACTTAACTATATGAAAAAAATCGTAGTTGGACTTTCCGGAGGCGTTGACAGTTCCACCGCCGCAGCTATCCTACATCATCAAGGCCATGAAGTAATCGGATTAACCCTTTGGCTCATGAAAGGAAAAGGCCAATGTTGCTCCGAAGGAATAATAGACGCAGCCAACACCTGCGAACAACTAGACATACCCCACCACATCCTTGACATTCGTCAAACCTTTCAAACCAACATCGTAGACCACCTCTTAAAAGGTTACAGCGCCGGCATCACCCCACTACCCTGCTCTCAATGCAACAAAACAGTTAAATTTGGCCCAATGCTCCAGTATGCCCGTGAAAAACTACAAAGCCATCACATAGCCACAGGTCATTACGCTCAAATCAACTACGACGAAGAAACAGGTCGCCACCAACTATTAAGAGCCATAGACCGCAACAAAGACCAATCCTACTTCCTCTACGACCTATCCCAAGACCTACTAGCAGCCACCATCTTCCCCCTAGGACAACTGCAAAAAACCGACACCCGTCGTATCGCCAGCCAATACAAACTAAAAACTGCCCACAAACCAGAAAGTCAAGACCTATGCTTAGTAGAAAGCAACGGCTCCATGCAAGCCTTTCTGGATAAATATCTACCCTTAAACCCAGGAGATATCGTCGATACAACCGGAAAAATCCTCGGACAACATAACGGAATCCATCACTACACCATTGGACAGCGAAAAGGCCTAGGAATCGCCGCACCAGAACCATTCTACGTAATCGAACTAGACCCAATCAACAACAAAGTAATAGTAGACCATAGCAAAGCAACCCAAAAAGAAAGCACCGTCAACAGCGTCAACTGGGTTTCCATCCCCCAACCATCCATCCCCATCAAAGCAGAAGTACAAACTCGTTATCGTTCCACCCCAACATCAGCAACAATCATTCCCCTAGAAAACACCCGGGTAAAAATAGTATTTGATCAACCCCAACAAAACATCACCCCCGGACAAGCCGCCGTATGGTACCAAGACGAAAAACTCCTAGGGGGAGGAATCATAGAACACAAACCCTAACACAACACATCCCCAACACAACCAGAAAACCAACCCCAAACTCCTTATCAACCACGTACCAGCATTTTGATAAATTAGTACATAGCTTACAACAACACCAATTAAATCAAAAAAGGAAACAGGTTGAATCAACATCCAGAAGCCATTGCACCCCACGGTGGACAATTAGTTAACCGTATCGCCACACCAGAACAAAAAGCAGAAATTCTCTCTCAAGTCCACACCCTACCACGAGTGCAACTTGATGCGCGATCGCTCTCAGACCTAGAAATGATAGCCATCGGCGGCTTCAGTCCACTCACAGGCTTCATGACCCAAGAAGACTACACCCCGGTGGTCAAGGAAATGCGCCTAGCCAATGGACTACCATGGTCAATACCAATCACACTCTCGGTAACACCAGAAATAGCCAACCCCCTCCAGGAAGGCACCCTCATCGGACTAGATAACCCCAAAGGCCAATTAATAGGAACCTTACAACTCACCCAAAAATATACCTACGACAAAACCCAAGAAGCTATTAAAGTTTACCGCACCGACGACCCCAAACATCCAGGGGTACAAGTAGTCTACAACCAAGGCACCGTCAACCTTGCCGGCGACATTTGGTTACTACAACGCAACCCCCACCCCCAATTTCCCACATACCAAATCGACCCAGCGGCCTCACGGCAAAAATTCAAAGACAAAAACTGGAAAACCATCGTAGGCTTTCAAACTCGCAACCCCATCCACCGAGCCCACGAATACATCCAAAAATGCGCCCTAGAAACAGTTGATGGCTTATTCCTACACCCCTTAGTGGGAGCTACAAAAGAAGACGACATCCCCGCGGACGTACGGATGCGCTGCTACGAAATTTTGTTATCACACTACTATCCCCAAGACCGAGTTATTCTGGCAATCAATCCCGCCGCCATGCGTTATGCAGGTCCACGGGAAGCCATATTCCATGCCTTAGTCCGGAAAAACTATGGATGCACTCACTTTATTGTAGGACGAGACCATGCTGGGGTAGGTGATTATTACGGCACCTACGACGCTCAACACATCTTCGACCAATTCCACCCCAGTGAACTAGGCATCGTCCCGATGAAATTTGAACACGCCTTTTATTGCACACGCACCAAACAAATGGCCACAACTAAAACCAGCCCCAGCAAACCAGAAGAACGAATTCACCTCTCAGGAACCAAAGTCAGAGAAATGCTGCGTCGGGGAGAACTACCACCACCAGAATTTTCCCGTCCTGAAGTAGCAACCGAACTAGCGCGAGCCATGGAAATACAAACACCAGCTTAAGACATTTGTTAATCAAAAAACAGTATAAACCTTAACTTTACACTACAGACCTCAGCCCTATAAGCTAATAGCTAACAAGCTGAGGACTGATGGCTAATTATGAAGCGTCGGACTTTTTTACAACAAATTGGTTCAATACTCACCCTCCTAGGTATTACTCAAGCTCAATGGTTAACCTTAAGCCATCGCTACTCCCAAGCCCTAGCACAACCCAGTACCCGTAAACTAGCGCTACTCATTGGCATCAATCAATACCAAAAAACTCTACCCTTAAGCGGTTGTCTCACCGATGTAGAACTGCAAACAGAACTCCTAATTCATCGCTTTGGCTTCCAACCTTCAGATATCCTGACCTTAACAGACCAACAAGCCACCAGGAAAACCATTGAAACAGCCTTTGTCGAACACCTAAGAAAGCAAGTTAAAACTGATGACGTAGCAATATTCCACTTTAGTGGCTATGGCACCCGCATCAAAACCGGAAGATTCATTGATACAGTCCAAAACGCCTTAGTTCCCGCCCAGGAACCCCTAGAATCACAAAAAGATGAAATAGTCAACTATGTATTAGAAGAAACCCTACAGCTATTACTGCGATCGCTACCCACAGACCGAGTAATTGGCGTATTAGACACCAGTTATCATCCCCCCACCAAACCACAACCCGGAGGATGGCGAATTCGTGTCCACCCAGAACCACCACAAACACAAATAGCAATAGAAGAACTAGAAATCCTACAACAACTTAAAACCCAAAACCCAAACCCCAATCATAGCATCATCCTAACAGCCACCTCAGACCCTCAACAACTGGCCCGGGAAATACTGTTCTCCGCCTTTAGCGCAGGACTATTCACCTACACCCTAACCCAATACCTATGGCAAACCGCACCACCAACCACAATTCAAATCAGCCTAGCCCACATCACAAGCCATATGCACAACCTGGGAAGCAATCAACAACCAGCATTGCTCACCAGCCAGAAAAATCCACAAGAATTAACCCTAAACAACTTACTTCTATCAAACCCCACCCTTGGAGCCGAAGGAATTATTACAGCCATAGAGGATGATGGTAAAACAGCCCAACTATTTTTACCAGGACTACCCCCACAAGTACTAGAAAACTATGGAAGCAACTCCCGATTTAATCTATTAACAGGAGAGCAATTAATCTTGCAATCCCCAGCCCCACTGCGCTCCCCCCAAACCCGCAACGGATTAACAGTAAAAGCGCAAATCTCCAAAATCAAACCAGAAACTTCTCCACAAATAGGGGAACCATTCCAAGAAGCCATTCGGGCACTACCTCGCACCCCCAACTTAATAATAGCCTTAGATACTGGATTAGAAAGAATCGAGCGCGTAGATGCCACAAGTGCCTTCGCAGCCATCAACTATATTTCCACAGTCCTTGCCGGAGAACAACCAGCAGATTGCGTATTTGGCAAACTAGTAGAAACCCCCAGTCGCTATGGATTATTTACCCTAAGTGGAAAACTGATCCCCAACACCATCGGGGAACCAGGGGAAGCAGTCAAGCTAGCAGTGCAAAGACTAGCGCCCAAACTACCAACCCTCCTAGCAGCAAAGTTATGGCGACTCACAGAAAATGAAGGTTCTTCCCTTTTACCAGTCAAAGCCTCCCTTGAGATTATCAACAAATTGTCACCACGGGTCATCATGCAACGGGAAACAACCCGCAGTCTCAGCACCCAAAATCTAACCACAACATCACCCCTCACAGCCCTCAGTAATCCCATTGTACCCATTGCCAGTGGGATGCAGTACAGGGTGGAGAACAAGAGCCATGTCCCCATTTATCTCATGCTGGTAGGTTTAAAAAACGGTTCAACATTTTTTTGGGACACCCCCATCGCCTTTTATCCTTGGCAATCCCCTGAAGAATCTACCCTTTTTACCTCCCAACCCTTATTCCAACAAGTGGTTATTTCCCCAGGTGAAACCCTGTTTTTACCAAAAAGTGTAGCTGCTTCTGAATGGATGATACCAGGGCCAGCTTATGAATGCGAACACCAAATCATTTTCAGCACTGCCCCCTTTAACGAAACTTTAGGATACTTAGAAAAATCCAAGTATCCCATTACAGAGCAAAGACCCTTCGGAATATTATTTAAACCTTTAGAAATTGCCCAACTATTGTTGCAAGACTTGCATAATGCCAGTGCAGTCAAATTTGATATCAACAGTACACCCACTGACTCTTATGTATTAGATGTCAAAAATTGGGCTAGTTTCAATTTTGACTTTCAAGTAGCTTGATATTCTTCCCGGCTAACGGTTTTGGTGTGGTGAGAGCATTGTCGTTTTTAGGTAAATAAAATGATCCCCGAACCTTAATACCAATGGGGGATCTAAGTCTTGTTCCTCTATCTTAAATATTTTTGCAACAATAACCCTAACTTTTCCTTAGTCGCCACAGGCACTTGATCTAACTGAGTTAAAATCCCATACTTCAACGCTGAATGAGCATGACTAACAGGTGGGTTTTCCCTCAAACGTCGCACAGTTTCTTGAATTACTTTTTGGGCATTAACTGCATTGTGCTGCAAATTATCAACCACCATTTCTACCGTCACACTATCATGATCCGGATGCCAGCAATCATAATCTGTTACCAAGGCTAAAGTTGCATAGGCAATTTCCGCTTCTCTGGCTAACTTCGCCTCTGGTAAATTCGTCATCCCAATCACCGTTGCATCCCAGCTACGATAAAGATGGGATTCCGCCTTGGTGGAAAATGCCGGACCTTCCATGCACACATAGGTGCCACCACGATGCAGCGTCACATCTGGTAAATTGAGAGATGCAATGGCATCTGCTAACACCCCAGCTAAATTTTGACAAATAGGTTCACCGAAGGCAATGTGAGCCACAATTCCTTCACCGAAAAACGTCGAAATTCGATTTTTGGTTCTGTCAATAAACTGATCTGGTATAACCATATCCAGTGGTTTAGCCTCCGCCTTTAAAGAGCCCACAGCACTAGCCGAAATTAAATATTCCACACCAAGCTGCTTCATCGCATAGATATTTGCGCGAAAAGGCAACTCAGAAGGTAATAGAGTATGATGACGACCGTGCCTGGCTAAAAATGCTACTCGTGTCCCTGACAGTGTTCCCAAAATCAAAGCATCAGAAGGTGAACCAAAAGGAGTGGAAATTTTTACCTCCTCCACATCCTGAAGGTCTGCCATTTTGTATAGACCACTACCACCAATAATCCCTATTTGAGCTGTTACCATGATCCCCAAGTTATTATTTGCTGATTTCCCAAGCTATTCTGGCCAAAAGGCTCAACTGATGTTCATTTCTCCCACTACTCAAAAAAATCGGGAAGCTACTTGTAACCTTAATTTGGTGTGTAGTAATAGTAATCAGTGACATTAGCTTTTTGTCCATTAGCAACTACTCCTAAAATATTAATAGGAGCTTGTTTCAAATCAGCTAATGCTCTCTCAAACACAGAACGGTCTGTTTTCTCTATCCTTGCTATCATCAAAAGGCCATCTGTTTCGGGAGCAATCAAACTAGCATCAGCCAGTCCAACTACAGGAGGAAGATCATAAATAACCAAGTCAAATTCCTTATGCAAATCTGCCATCAGTCGCTTCATTTTTGCAGATGACAGCAACTTGGCACAGTCAGGGGGGGTGGGACCGGCAGTAATTATAGATAATCCCTTCATAGAAGGTAGTTCTTTCACTACTTGCTCCACGGGGAGATTTGAAGTAATTAAACTACTCAATCCCCACAGATTATCTAACTTTGATAAATTATGAATAGAAGCCCTACGCATATCTGCATCTACCAGTAATACTCGCTTGCCCATAGCTGTGGCTATTTCAGCTAAATGAAAAGCAATTGTGGATTTGCCATCACCAGGCATAGCAGAAGTAACACTAATAGAGCGGATCTGAGAATCAGAGTTTAACAACTGAATATTGGTGTAAAGCACCCGTATGGCTTCTAAAAAATTAGTCGAATAACCGTAATAACGAGGTTTCCGTATAGTAGCCGTCTGGGTGGTAGTTTTAGGAGATGGGTCTGACAAAACAAACATCTCATCTTCTGGTTCATCTTCTGGTTTAAGAGTTGTCAGTTCCTTTTTGAAGGGAATATTACCTAATAAAGGAAGTTTTACCCTTTCTTTGAGGTTCCAGGCATTGTGATAGGTGTGATCAAGCTTTTCCACCAGGGATGCTGCAGCAATACCCAAAAAGATACTCCCGGCTGCTCCCAGAATAATATCTCGAATCAAAGTTGAGGAGACCACAGGCTGTTCTGGCAGATCGGGTAGTTGAATTAATTGCCAACCTATTTCTGCCTGGGAATTTTGAATTTGTAAACTTTCACGAGTAGATAAAAAACGAATTAGACTTTCAGTGGCAATTTTTAATTTCCGCTGTATTTCAGTATATTGTCGGAGGAGATCTGGTAATTGCTGATGTTGTAATGCCAAGATTTGCTGGCTTTTTTGCAGTTCCTCCATATTAACCTGTAAGGACCGCAGTGCAGACACTGCTTCTGCCCGCTTGGTTAGTATATATCGCTCCGATTCTTCCTGTATTATTGGGACAAGTTTGTCTCGTCTTTCCCTTAATGTGATCATCCTGGGGTTGTCATCTTGTAAAAGAGTTGATGTCTTGGCAATTTCAAGATTCAATTGACGCAACTCATTATTCAACTCCTGATACACAGGATAGCTTTCCAGCACTGTTCTAGTGCCTTCTTCACTTTGTACGAAATCCAAATTGACACGAGCTTGTGCTATCTGTCGCCCAAGTTCTTGCTGTCTTTCAACTAATGTAGCTGTGCGTCCATCAACTTGCTGGGAGAGTAATTCTGGGGTGATAAAATTATACCTTTGTTGGAAAAGTTGGAATTCCTTCTGAATTTGATCTACTCGACCTTGTAAAACTGGTATTTCTCTGTTAATGTATTGCAATCCTAGATTTATCCTTGTTTGCCGTTTCTCTAGGCTGTATTGCAAATAGTCTCGAGCAATTTGCTCTAATACTGCTTTCGATTCCAATGGATCTTCACTACGATACCTGATTTCTAAAATCTTGGTTTCACCTAAACGAACAATTGCCAAACCATTCATCAAATATTCGTAGTCAATCTCTGGATAAAAATCTTTTAACTTATTAATACTTTTACTAACCAGTTCAGGACTTTTGAGAACTAGAATTTGACTTTCATAATCTAAAGTATCTAAAGCAGATTTATTAGATAAAGGGTTAAAGTCTTCGAGAATATCAACTACTTGATTAGAGTGATTTTCAGGTTCAACTAGCATTTGAAAACTGCTTTCATATTTAACTGGCTTGGGGTTTAAAATTAAGTTGATAGCTACACCCAGCATCACAGTTGTAGACACCCCAATTATGACTAGCGCTCTGCGCCTTAACAAATCCAAAAGTTCTTTAGGGTTCCATTCATCCCTTTCACCGTCATTCCCCAAGGTATTTTGATATGGAAAAAATGGAGTGATGGAGTTGTTACTATGTTCGTTCCTGAAATTATTGGATGCTTGATTATTCATATATTTTAAATGTGATGATGGAATTTCGATGTGGCAGTGGTCTATTGATATTTTTTGCAAAAAAATTGCTCTAGGTTCCCAGATGGACAAGCTCACTTAATTAAATCAGTTAAATTCAACATCAAATCAATTCAACCCTTGTTGTTAAATACTTAAGTGTTGTTTATGACATTGTTTATACATTAGCTTTTAAGCATAAAGTAACAACTACTCAGTATAACATTCTGTTTTCACAGTTACACCTTAAGTGATGGAAAAATTGATCAAACAAAACAATTTATTGACGCTCCCACCTTACAGGGGTAGTTTTTTTTACATAGATAGTTGTAATAGGGCCGGACTTGGGACACAAGGAATGAAAGTGGACAAGGAAGAATTAAAACCCATGAATATTTAGTTATGTATCAAAAAGCGTTTAATGCAGCCATGACAATTTTTAGGTTATCAAAACAGTTTCCTGCGGAAGAAAGATATTCTCTCCCTGACCAAATAAGTCCTTCTTCTCCTTCAGCATTTGCTAGACTTTTTAGTCCGTTGTTCAAAATCATAATCGCTGCATTGTAGTCACGGTGCATAATTGTTCCGCAAGAATAGCATTTGTGAGTAGGAGTAGACAACGACTTTTTAACCCGTGTTCCACAAACAGCACAATCTTGAGATGTATACTGTGGTGCAACTACCATGGCCCAAGTATCAAAAACTTAGGAATATTACTCTAACCAATCGGTGAACAACCACCACGATGCATCCCTGATAGATCTAGCTAAATGGTGGTTTCTAACAATATTTCCTACCTACAAGTGTTCATAAACTACCAAGTCTTTTCACTGCACAAGGGATCTTGCAGTCTTAACTGCAAAATCTTTACACTGTCTACTTACCTTGAGGTTTTTTTTTAGCTAATTTCCTAATAGCTTTACAAAGATTACATGAACCTTTTTTAGATTTAGAAACTTTTCTTTATTTGCGCTTTAAAGACTTCTCAGACCTTGGCAACAATCTAGGATCCTCTTTTCTAACTTTCAAAACTGACCATAACTATTACTAAGCATAAATCATCAACGCCTCATCATCTATGGTTGAGCTAATGGGTTCCCCTGGTAAAATTACGTAATTTTTTCCCTTATTCTCAAAGGTTTCAAGATATTTTAAGTGATGATACCCAAGACTTACGTAGATGAGCATCTTATAGTAAAATATCAAATGTTATTTTCACGTCTACATTTTTCCCAAGATACAATTCATCCATTGATTGTGGGATTCATTTAGTGGTATCACTAAGAAGCTTTGTTAAATCTAGAATATGATTGTCAATGAAACTCAACAACTGGACTAGTCAGAAAATAGTGTCGCCATCTATGGAATCACCAGGTGAATACAAACATGGTGAGAATCACAAAGTTCAGCAGTCAATAAAGTTGTCGGTAGTCACACAGTTTTTTCCTCCAGACTATGCTGCCACAGGACAATTGATTGAAGAACTTGTCAAACAGTTGGAGAAAGAAGGAGTAAGTATTGAAGTATTTACCAGTCAGCCTGGATACGCCTTTAGCTTAAGCAAGGCTCCATATTTAGAAAGTGTTGATAAAATTAAAATTCAGCGCTCACGTAGTGCTCAACTTTTTCCAGGCAGAATTCGTGGCAAGTTAATTAATGGTATTTTATATACATTACGTAGTTTCGTATATTTAGTAAAAGCTTCTCGGCGCAGTAATTTATTACTGGTGACTACAGCCCCACCGTTTTTACCCATTGTAGCTTACTTTACTAATCTCCTTTTCAAATTACCCTATGTCTGTATAATATATGATTTATACCCAGATATTGTGATTTCCCTGGGTATAGTTTCCAAGAATCACTGGGTAGCAAAACTTTGGCAGGCAGTAAATCAGCGTGTTTGGCTTAATGCTAAAGGTATTGTGGTTCTGAGTCCTGAAATGAAACAACGGGTTTTAGAATACTGTCCCCAAGTGGGTCATAAAGTTTCTGTAATTCATAGCTGGGCTAACCCAGAATTAATAGTCCCCATTGCTAAAAAAGAAAACTGGTTTGCTTGGAAGCACAACTTAGTCAACAAATTCACTGTGCTTTACTCTGGCAATATGGGTAGATGTCATGACATTGATACCTTATTAAAAGCCGCCATTGAACTACAAAATGAGTCGGTACAGTTTGTGTGTATTGGTGGGGGAGCGAGGCGTGAAGAATTAATTGCCAAGGTCAATCAATTAGGGCTAAATAACTTTACATTTTTACCTTATCAAGATAAAAAAGACTTACCCTATTCTCTCACAGCTAGCGATTTGTCTTTGGTAAGTGTTAACCCATCCAGCGAAAGTTTAGTTCTACCCAGCAAGCTATACTCAGCATTAGCCGCCGGTAGACCCTTAGCGGTAGTTTGTTCACCCTACTCTAGCTTAAGACAACTAATTGGCGAAGCTCAGTGTGGTGCAGCATTTAATCATGGTGATGGTCATGGATTGGCGGAATTTATCCGCTTACTACAGAGTAACCAACAACTAGGGCAACAAATGGGTAAAGCGGCTCGTCAATATCTCCAAACTCACTTTACACCTGAGATTATCTCCCAACAATACCTTGAGGTTTTCCGTCAGGCTTTGAATATGGAAGATAGTTAATATTTCTAAACCCCCAGAGGAGTTAGACAAGTTAATTGATAGTTCACATAAATTTTTGTGTCAAGGGTATCTGTCATATGGTATAAGTTACTCATGATAAGTGGACACAAATAATGTAAACTTACAAGTTGACTAATCAATGATCCAATGTCAAAGAACATAAGGTCGCTAATCTATCTAAAAATCCCAAATCACACTTTAATTAAAAAGTAAAGCATTAGGGAATAATAAATGCTTCCTGGAAGGAAATAGCGTGATATTTGTTAGGAGTTGGGCTTCGATGGTCTGATTGATCTCAGTCCCTCCAAACGTAACCTGCCTATCTTATTTACATTAGGGGGTCGAATTGCAAAGAAGGTGTGACCGAAATCGAAAACGTTCTAAACGCAGGGCGATATATTGTCCTATTCATGGCTGTTATCTGGATAGTGTCAGTCAGAAATATAAACTTTTCGCTGATAAACCAGGGCAGTTACAGCAAAGAGGCTTAAGTCGCCGGACTGCATCATTATTAATAGCTAATTACACAGCTGTCCCTATACAAGGGGAATGGTTGGAGGCTTTTTGGTGTCAGCATTGTGAGCAAAAAAGTTGGTATTATGTGCGTCAGTGTGATGATGGCACATATAACATTACCTTAGCACCTAGGGAACTATGGCAACAGGTAACCGGTGTCATTGACCCCCATGGTAATCCTTCTGTGGGGGAGTTTACGCGCACCAATGCCAAACAGCTGAGTTTTCATAGCCTTAATTCCTTTTATTGCCTGTGAATGCTGCTGTGTGTGTTGTAGTGGAGTGAAACAAAAT
The DNA here is from genome assembly GCF_029891685.1 of Umezakia ovalisporum Ak1311. Lineage (NCBI taxonomy): Bacteria > Bacillati > Cyanobacteriota > Cyanophyceae > Nostocales > Nodulariaceae > Umezakia > Umezakia ovalisporum. The sequence continues at coordinate 24,073 of NZ_JANQDJ010000061.1, forward strand.
GCCCTTATTTGCCTCAAATCAAAGATTAATTATGTTAACAGCAAATGTTCTGCTGAGTTCATTTGAATTTGAACCCTAATATACTGAAAATCCAAAAAAAAATTAACCAAGAAATTTAACCAAAAAATTTAATTTTAATTTAGTTAAAATCAGTTTATTGAGGTAACTTTAGTGTGAAAAAAACCAGTACATTTTCTAACCAAGTTGTATACACATCAGAGAGCCGCATTCGTCATCCTTTGCAATTATTTCGGGACATGGGGCTGGATTTGCTGGGTTCTAGAGAATTAGCATGGCGATTATTGGTTAGAGATATTAGCGCTCAATATCGACAATCTCTGTTTGGGGTGTTGTGGGCATTTTTACCACCAATTATTACAGCTGCGGGGTTGCTGGTAGCTAAAAGTGCTGGAGCAGTAAATATAGGAGAAACAGATATTCCCTATCCGGCTTATGTGATGTTTAGCATGGCACTGTGGCAGACTTTTGTGGAATCATTGAATGGACCCATTGCAGCTGTGGGTACAGCTAAACCGATGTTGGCAAAAATTAACTTTCCAAAAGAAGCGATTATATTAGCTAAGTTAGGGGAAGTTTTTTTTAATTTTGGCATTAAGCTAATTTTGATTGTGGGTTTGTTTATTTGGTTCCAGATTCCTGTAACTTGGAGTGTATTACTTGCGCCAGTGGCTTTGATTCATTTAGTAATGTTGGGTACGGCCATTGGGTTGTTCTTGGCTCCTCTTGGTGCTTTGTATGGAGATGTATCCAAAGCTATACCCTTAATTGTGTCTCCTTGGTTGTTGTTAACTCCTGTGGTTTATCCGGCTCCCAAAGAAGGAATGATTGCTAATATTGTTAATTTGAACCCGGTGACACCTTTGCTGGTGACTACAAGGGATTTGGCTACCAACGGGTTGGTGAGTAACCCGGGTGGTTTTTGGGTAGTTAGTGGTTTGGCTTTTGGGTTATTACTAGTAGCTTGGATTTTGTATCGCTTGGCAATACCCTTTGTTGTAGAACGGATGAGTTCGTAAATTTATTCACTGTTTACTGTTTATATTTGTAGTTAACCTCACTATTCTAGCTATGACTGTGCTGACATCTCATGAAGACACTTTTAAACAACCACAAGATGACGAAGTGGTTTTGTCGGTGAAGAATGTATCTAAGCGGTTTTGTCGGGATTTAAAGAAGTCCCTATTTTATGGCATACAAGATATAGCTGGTGAGGTCTTTGGCGCTCGACGTAAAGATGTAGAGTTACGCAAAGGTGAGTTTTGGGCGCTCAATGATGTTAGCTTTGAACTGCGCCGGGGCGAGGCGTTGGGATTAGTGGGGGCGAATGGTGCGGGGAAAACAACCATGCTCAGGATTATTAGTGGCTTGATTAAGCCGGATCATGGTTCCGTGGAGATTAAGGGGCGGGTTGCACCTTTAATTGCTTTGGGGGCTGGGTTTAATCCTATTTTGACGGGGCGAGAGAATGTTTATGTGAATATGTCGATTTTGGGGCTTTCCAAAGAAGAGATTGATGAGCGGTTTGAGGATGTGGTAGAGTTTGCCGAGATTGGGGAAGCCATTGATGCACCAGTGCAGAGTTATAGTTCCGGGATGGCGGCTAGGTTGGGGTTTGCTTGTGCAATTCATACGGAGCCAGATATTCTGTTAATTGATGAAGTCTTGTCAGTTGGGGATATTAGGTTTAGAGGTAAGTGCAACACTCGCCTCAAAAAACTACAAGATCAGGGAACTTCTGTTGTCATGGTAAGCCATTCGTCTCAGTCTATTTTGAATGTTTGTAGGTCTGCTGTATATTTATTGAGGGGAAACTTGATATGCCAGGGCGATGTAAGTAAGGTCATGTCTCGTTATGAACAAGACTTGCATGGACTTATTTTTCAAAGCTCACCTACAAGATTTGTGAGAAATTCTAGACTTAGAGAAGGGTCAACTAGCTTAGATATAGTTTCTATTTTTTTTAGAGACTTTAAAAATAATATTATTGATTATCCCGAGAGCGGTAAATTTACATCTTTTTGTGTTGCTTGCAAAATTTATAAAGAATTACAACACGTTTCTCTTTATGTTGTAATTAATAGTGCTGGGGGAGAAAATGAAAAAATATTACTTTTAAGTAGCTACAATGATAAAATCTCCTTTTCTGCTAAACCAGGCAATTATGAGTTTCGCATGAAAATGCCTTATATTGGATTGAAGCCAGGTCAGTATTATGCTCAAGTAGTTTGTAAAACTGGCAGTCTTCAAGTACTTGATTATGTGGAAACTTTTTTATTTTCAGTTACATCCAATCAGCCTTGCGAAAGGAATCTATATTTTCAATCAAGAGAGTGGGAACTTGTTGAAAATATTTAGACTGAATACAAATTTAATTTTGTATTTCTGGTTCAGAGTTGCTGGTGGATTATGTCAAAAAAACTTTATTCTTAATCAAGGGTTGTTGACAAAAAATTAGCTAATGGGGTGCAAGAAAATGAACTAAACGAACAAGACTAGTTTTCTGTTGGTTCTGATTCAGATTAATATATGTGCATTGCAGCATCAAAGATAAATGAAAGAAAAAGATAAAAGTAATTATCAAAGCGAGATAGAATCAGTCATTTCTGGAGGATATTGTATTGGATGTGGTGTCTGTTCGGCGGTAAGTAATGGGAGTGTTCAAGTTTCTTTAAATGAACTTGGAATGTATAATGCAAAATTGAATGTTTCTTTTGCAAACCAAAAAACAGAAGTTTTCCAAAAAATTGATTACGTGTGCCCTTTCACAGACAAGGGACATAATGAAACTGAAATTTCCCAGGAACTTTTTCCTAAAAGTGCAATTATTGATTCAAAGGCAGGACGTTATAGTTATTCTTACGCTGGCTGGGTAGAAGAAGATAATTTTCGTAGCAATGGTAGTTCTGGAGGTATGGTTTCTTGGTTTCTCTGTGAACTCCTAAGAAATAATGAAGTGGATTATGTTATTCATGTAAAACCCAATAATTCTAATGGTGAAAAACCTCTATTTAATTTTGCTGTTTCTCAAAGTCAAGAAGAAATAAGACTTGGTTCCAAATCTCGTTACTACCCAGTTTCGTATTCTGAAACTCTCGAATTAATTAGAGAAACACCTGGACGTTATGCAGTAGTAGGATTGCCTTGTTTTATCAAAGCAATTCGTTTATTGTCAAACGTAGATTATATTTTTAGGGAGCGTATCACAACTACTGTAGGTTTAGTATGTGGCCATTTGAAAAGTGCTTTCTATCTCGATATGATGGCTTGGCAACTGGGAATTCCTCCTGAAAACACAGAATTATTCGACTTTAGAAAAAAGATAGAATGTGATGATGCCCATAACTATGGTGTTGAAGCCAAAGGAAAGTATGATCCTGAAATGAAGCAAGCTTTTGCTCGCAATCTTTATGGAACTAATTGGGGATACGGTTTCTTTAAATATCATGCGTGTGATTTCTGTGATGATGTGTTAGCAGAAACAGCAGACATTGTTTTTGGGGATGCCTGGATAGATCAATATGATAAAGATTGGAGAGGAACAAATATAATAGTTGTTCGCAATGAGAGGTTAAATGTAATTCTCACACATGCTGTTATATCAAACAAAATTGTCTTAAATGAGCTTAGTCTTGAAGATCTAATTGCTTCTCAATCAGGTAGTTTTCGTCATCGCCGTGATGGGTTATCCATTCGTCTTGCCGAAAAAAAGAGAAATGGTAAATGGGTTCCTCGTAAAAGAGTGGAAGTTTCTGAACTCGCAAGTAGGATTTTGGAGTCTAATTTATATGTCGTTAGGATGAAGATGTCTTCTTTTAGTCATTTGGCTTTTCAGGAAGCTCTCAATAAGGATGATTTTAATATTTTTAAACAGCGAATGTCTAAGTACGAAAGTGAATATTTAAAGGCGATGGCTATTCGTGATTTCTTCAGAGGAAGACCCAAGCGGATAATCAACCTCTTTAAAACTTATGCTAAACAATTACTTAAAAATATAAAAAGGTATATATAATGATAGGAAATTTTGACTCAAACAGAAATATTTCTCGTAACCTCCTTCTAATTGGCGACTATAGACCAGGCCAAAATTTTGGCGCCATCGCTACTTCAACATCTTTAATAGCAATTGCCAAACAAAGTGTTGGAGAGCAAAATCTTTCCATAATTGACCAACGTTCATTTAAAGGACTTTCTCCTAGAAGTGGTTATGGGGTTTATAGTATGCCTAAAATCCAACCATTATATGCAGAAGAGGTCGTACATGAACATAGACAATCTTCTATTCGTTCTCATCTAAAAAATAATTTAATAAAAATTCCATTTCTAAGGAATGGGATACAGTTTATACGGAGTAAAGTTAAAAAATCAAAATTACCCGCAGTTAAAGCAACACCTATTCCTACTAAGTTTGAAGATTTTGATAGCGCAGCAAGGATGGTAATGAATGGTGATATTATGCACTTTGAGTACCAACTATTACAACGCTGCGATGCTGTTTATGTTAATGGTGAGGGTAATATTGTAAATAATATTCACAACAAGGGAGGAGATTATCGGATAGGGGCAAGGTATATTCTTTTTTTGATATATCTTGCAGCCAAGTATTTTAATAAGCCTTGTGCTATCGTTAATCACATAGTTGATCCTGATCAAGAAGAGCCCAGAGAGATGATTAGGCGTATATATCCTTTATGTAAGCATGTGCTTGTTCGTGATCCTTTCTCTTTAGAAGTTTTAGAAAATATAGGCTTCTCAAACGCGAGATATATTCCGGATGCTTTGTTTAACTACACTGTGAATCCATCTCTAATTAATAGATTCAAGGATGCTGGCGTAATTGATTTTGATAAACCATATGTTTGTATAGGTGATTCTGCATCTTCAGGATATGTAGATTGGTCAATTGAAAATTTTTATAAGCAAATTATTGGCGAAGTCAAACATCGTTACGGTCAAGTTGTGGTTGTTGATGGAGGTGCGCCAATATGTTCTAAAGTACTTCAGGAACTGTGTGAAGAATTGGGAATTTTCAGAATTACAGTTGGAAATACGACTTTTGAAGAGCTTGGAGCAATTCTTGCTCATTCTAAGGCCTTCATATCTGGCAGATGGCACGCTTCTATTCTGGCTACTTTATCGGGAACCCCCTCTGTGTTATTCGGCACTGATAGTCATAAAACTCGTGCATTGCACAGTATGGCTAATCTTTCAAGTAGCTTTTACAAAATTGAAGAACTGCCATATAAAATCAATGAGTTATTATTTGATTTAGAGGTAACTCTTTCCAACGAAATGGAAATTAGAGAGAGATTAAAAGTGTTTAGTCAGGATTGCAAAGAAAAAACCCAATACTACTTTGAGGTTATTCAGGATCTCATCTCATAAGTATGAGTCTAAAGAAGTGTCAATAGTCATCATCCCCGCACGTGGCGGTTCCAAAGGCGTTCCTGGCAAAAACCTGCGCCTCCTTGCAGGTAAACCACTCATCGCCCATTCTATCCTAGATGCACAAGCAGCCCATCTAGTCGATCGCATCTACGTCACCACCGACGACCCAGAAATTGCCTCTGTATCCCGCAGCTATGGAGCAGAAATTATTCAACGCCCTGTAGAACTGGCTACAGATACAGCATCTTCGGAATCTGCTCTTATCCATGCTGTAACTGAAATTGAAAAAACAGGTGTTAACCCGGAACTAATTGTATTTCTACAGTGTACCTCACCCTTGCGTAATGGTATTGACATTGACCGCGCCATTGAGCAACTCCAGAATGAAAACGCCGACTCTCTGGTTTCTGTCTCCCCCAGTCATCGCTTTCTCTGGCATCATGTCAATGGTGTAGGTCAATCTATTAACTATGACTATCGCCACCGCCAGCGTCGCCAAGATATGAACCCCCAATATATGGAAAATGGTTCAATTTACATTTTTAAACCGTGGGTATTAAAAGAATTAAATAACCGATTGGGGGGCAAAGTTTCTTTGTTTGTCATGAGGGAAGAACAAAGTCACGAAATAGATTCTTTAGAAGATTTTGAATACATAGATTTTTTACTTAATAAACAACTAACATAACGCGTTAAAAAAATGATTATAGATAAGAACCTATCCAAATATATTGTCTTCGCTGAAGACGATATCATCAACGCCCTGAAAAAAATCAGCGACAACAAAAACCGCATTATCTTTTCAGTCACCGAAGCAGGAGTTTTAGAAGGTGTCCTCACCGATGGGGACTTTCGCCGTTGGTTGGTGAAGCAAGACACTATTAATTTAAATCAACCAGTCTCTAAAATTTCTAACAAAAACTATAAATATGTTGATTACACAGAAGACCCGGCAAAGATTCAATCTTACTTTTCTCCAGAAATTGAATTTATCCCCCTTTTAGATAAAAACCGTCATTTAGTAGCAGTTGCTTGTCGGAAATCTCAAGGCATCCGTATTGGTGATTTTATCATTGATGCCCAATTTCCTACATTTGTCATTGCGGAAATTGGTAATAATCACAACGGTAGTTTAGAACTAGCAAAACAGTTGATTGATGCAGCCATAGCAGCAGGAGCCGACTGTGCAAAATTCCAAATGCGGGATCTCAAATCTCTCTATAGCAATGCAGGTAATGCTAATGATGCGAGTGAAGATTTAGGTTCACAGTACACACTGGATTTACTATCACGCTTTCAACTAACTTCCCAAGAACTGTTTGCAGCCTTTGACTATTGCCGTTCTCAGGGAATTTTACCTCTTTGTACTCCTTGGGATTTAGAAAGTCTAGCTTTGTTAGAAGAATACGGGATGCAGGCGTATAAAGTTGCATCTGCTGATTTAACAAACCATGATCTTTTAACAGCTTTGGCGAAAACAGGTAAGCCATTGCTCTGTTCCACAGGGATGGCCACGGAGCAGGAAATATCCGAAACTGTGGCGTTACTCAAACGCTTGGGAGCCATGTATGTACTGTTGCACTGCAATTCAACTTATCCAGCCCCATTTAAGGATGTTAACCTCAATTACATAGAAAGATTAAAAGAAATTGGGGACTGTCCTGTTGGTTACTCTGGACATGAGCGGGGAATTAATGTTGCTGTAGCTGCTGTAGCTAAGGGTGCAAAGGTGATTGAAAAACACTTCACCCTAGACAAAACCATGGAAGGGAACGACCACAAAGTGAGCTTGTTACCAGAGGAGTTTCGCCTCATGGTGGAAGGAATTCGCCAAGTTGAACAGTCCCTGGGAGAAAGTGGCGATCGCAAACTCAGCCAGGGTGAGTTAATGAACCGGGAAACACTAGCCAAAAGCTTAGTAATTAACTGCAACCTCAAACCAGGGGAAATCATTACCCAGGGTATGATTGAGGTGAAAAGCCCAGGTAAAGGTTTGCAGCCAAATCGCAAAGCTGAACTGATTGGTAAACCAGCAAAACGCGAGTTTAAACCCGGTGACTTCTTCTATCCCAGTGATTTAGCCCATGAACGGGTAGAGGGGAGAAAATACCATTTTAAACGTCCGTGGGGTTTACCTGTTCGCTATCACGATTTTCAGGCGCTTTTAGCTAAAACTAATCCCGATTTACTAGAGTTTCACCTGAGTTACAAAGATTTAGAACAAGATATTCATCAGTTTTTTGAACAGCCTCTAGATTTAGATTTAGTAGTTCATGCTCCAGAATTATTTGCTGGTGACCACTTACTGGATCTTTGTTCCCAAAATGAAGCTTACCGTCAGCATTCCATTGCCGAACTTCAGCGAGTAATTGACATTACTCGACAACTCAAACCTTACTTTAAGCAGGCTATTCGTCCCTGTATTGTTACCAATGTGGGAGGCTTTACTTTAGATGCAGCAATGGAGCAATGGCAAAGAGAGCAGCTTTATGAGTTATTAAGTGATAGCCTTGACCAACTTGATGCTACAGGCGTTGAAGTGATTCCCCAAACCATGCCCCCATTCCCTTGGCATTTTGGTGGACAACGTTATCATAACTTGTTCGTTGACCCCCAGGATACCGCCGACTTTTGCCGTCAACATGGGTATCGAGTTTGTCTAGACATATCACATTCCAAGTTGGCGTGCAATCACCATAAATTGTCGTTCAAAGAGTTTATTGAGCAAATTGGAACTTATGTAGCCCATTTACATATTGCCGATTCCGAGGGTTTGGATGGAGAAGGCTTACAAATTGGAGAAGGTGAAATTGACTTTCCGGCTTTAGCGGAAGATTTACACAAGACTGCACCCAATGCGTCATTTATCCCCGAAATTTGGCAGGGGCATAAAAATGAAGGCGAAGGCTTTTGGATAGCGCTGCAAAAACTAGAGAACTATCTCTAATACAAATACTCTCATATTCTAAAATACAATGAACGATGACTTAATTAAAAAATTTAACTTTCCCTTAGCAGGTGAAGCAGAAGCTTTTTGGGAGAGCCAAAAACTTTTGGGAAAGATAGATAGTCGTTTTAATCTCTATTTTAGGAGTATAATTTATAACGTTAGTTTTGCAGATACAGAACCTTTAGCAGAAAAATCTGGTTTTATAAACAACAGTTTTTTAAATAAAAAAATAACTGGGTTATATCAAAAACTTTTAACTCTTATTCAGAAGAATACAAAAATCGAATGTGATATTTTAATCAATCCTTCATTTTGTACATTTAACAGAATTACAGAAAAAAAGCTAGTTTTGAATCTGATTGAGTCATGTACCTCTCTGGGTTTAATTGTATGTGTTGTATGCAACAATGAAATAAAGCAAATTCTTAGTGGTGAACTGGATGATCTAGTTACAAGTAAGAATGTTATGCTCATAAACCCTATTTCTGAAATGACATGGTTTCAGAAGAAAATAGTAAGGGTATTATCTAAAATAATTGCTAAAGCAGATTTTAGAGAAGTTACTAGGATACTGGCAAAAAATAGAATAAATATTAATCGTCAAGTTTATTCCTCGATAGAATCGGCTATTTATAATAAATTTTCGTGGCTACATATACAAAAAAACTTAAACTTTAAATTCGTAATTTTGCGATGTGAATGGGATGATTTTTCTGTATCAATAACTGAAAGTTCAAAATTGAAAGAGATTCCAGTAATATGTTTTCAACATGGAGTAATTAGCCATACACTAGATGTTCCTGTTAGAGTTGATCGTTTTCTGACCTTCGGAGAGCAATCAGCAAAGTTAATGACAGAACTTAATCATCAATTTGCTCAAGCAACTAATCAATCCAATTTATGTTCAGAATTTTATCCTGTGGGTTCAATCACTGATAGTATAAAATTACAAATTAATAATTTTTCTAGGCGTTCTGTTTTGATTATTGATCAGTCTGTTGATAGAGCTTGTAAATTTAACGGATTAAGCCAACTCATCGAAGAAACTGAACGCTTAATTAAAGCACTACTTCTATGTGATCCTGTAGAAAAAATAGTGATTAGACCACATCCACAATCTAAGTTTTTTGAGTTTTGGGAGTGGTGTAGTATCAATTATCCTCACAAATTTGATATATCTCATCCTAGATTAAAACTTGAAGTAGATATCCAGAGAAATTCTATTGCAGTAGGTCTTTTCAGCGGAGCCTTAGCCGTTGCTGCTGCGAGTGGATTGCCTAGCTATTTTCTCACTTTACAGGATGCTTATTTTACTCCAGATTTAAACTGTTTTAAAAATGATTTCGCATTACCTTTTGACCGATTAATCCATAAACTTCAAAAGCTGACTACAGATGAAGCATTTTATTTAGAAGAAAGGAGAAGATGTTTGGAAACGAGCAGTATATATTATGCAAAGAATCAACAAGTAAGCATTGATAAAAACTTTATCAAAGAATATATTTTAAATATGTAAAAATATAAAATACTAAGAGGATGTTTTAAAAGGTATGATTAGTGTATCAAATCTTGTCTTACACCCAGTTTTTGTGAGTTGGGATAATAGTCCTAGAAGGGGAAAAAAGTCTATTATTTTGAAAAATTCAACTCCCCAAGAGTTTGAGGATAAATTATCTGAGGTAGTTAGTAAATTGCTTTTACGTCAAGACTTAGATGATAATATCGTCTTTATTAATGCCTGGAATGAATGGGCTGAAGGAAATCATTTAGATCCGGACTTAGGCAACAGCAAAGCTTATCTGGAAGCAGTAAAGCGGGTTATTAAAATTTAGCATCAAAACAATAAATTCAATGTCAAAATTAAATTCTGACATTCGTGCCATCGCCTTTTATCTACCCCAATACCACCCCATTCCTGAAAATGATGAGTGGTGGGGTAAAGGCTTCACCGAATGGACAAACGTCACCAAAGCAAAGCCTTTATTTAAAGATCATTATCAACCTCATTTACCTGCTGACCTGGGATTTTATGACCTAAGACTCCCTGAAACAAGGCAAGACCAAGCAGACCTAGCACGGGAGTATGGTATACATGGATTTTGTTATTACCACTACTGGTTTAATGGTAAGCGACTATTAGAGCGCCCCTTCAATGAAGTTTTAGAGTCAGGTAAACCCGACTTCCCCTTTTGTTTATGTTGGGCAAATGAGAACTGGACTCGCCGTTGGGATGGTAAAGATCAAGAAATTCTAGCCGAGCAAGTCTATGGCGAAGAAAGCGATCGCCTGCATATGCAATGGTTAGTGAAAGCATTCCAGGACCCACGATACATCCGCATTGATGGTAAGCCTCTATTCCTCGTGTATAGAACCACCAAAATTCCCAACCCTAAACAAACCACGGAAATTTGGCGAGAGGAAGCCCGTCGCCTTGGTGTGGGAGAATTATTTTTGTGCCGTGTGGAAAGTTTTGCACATGAGCATCAAGATCCCACCGCAGTAGGTTTTGATGCAGCAGTGGAGTTTCAACCAGATTGGTCAAACTTGCCCAGCCCTGTACAGGGAAGACTTAGGCGCTGGTTAAAACGGTTAAAGTTAATAAAGGCAAATCAACCTAACTACTACGATTACTCACAAATGGTTGAGCGGATGTTGCAGAAGCCATCCCCTGGTTATTTACGCTTTCCCTGCGTCACACCCTCCTGGGATAATACAGCTCGCCGTAAGCAAGGAGCTACAATATTTCATGGTTCAACCCCTGAAAAGTATGAACTTTGGCTCAGGTCTGTTTTACAAGAAACAGTAACTAACCCATCCCAGAAGGGCATAGTGTTCATCAATGCTTGGAACGAATGGGCTGAGGGCAATCATCTAGAACCCTGTCAGCGGTGGGGTCATGGCTATCTAGAAGCAACACGTCGAGCATTGAAGTATATCAGTTAACAGCCAGACCTAAATCATCTGATTCAGATACCAACCCTTGAATGAACCCAAACTATCGCCATAGGCTAGAGGACAATGCCCCCAAAGTATTAGAACTCATTGAAAAATATTTTTTGAAAAATACCTATTGACACCTAACAGTTAATTTAATGAAATACCTAATCACCGGGGGTGCGGGATTTATTGGTTCTGCCGTGATTCGCTACTTAATAGCCAACACCCCCCACAGCATCATCAACGTTGATAAACTCACCTACGCAGGTAACTTAGAATCCCTCGCTACTATTAGCAGCAACCCCCGCTATCACTTCGAGAAAGTTGACATTTGCCATGGCTCATCCCTAGACCACATCCTGGAAACCCACCAACCCCAGGCCATCTTACACCTAGCCGCCGAGTCCCACGTTGATCGCTCCATCGACGGCCCCGCCGCCTTTATTCAAACCAACATCGTCGGTACTTACACCCTCCTAGAAGCCGCCCGGGCTTATTGGCAAACTTTAGACCCCAGCGCCCAAGGGCAATTTCGCTTTCACCACATTTCCACAGATGAAGTCTATGGAGACTTACACACCACCGACGAACTATTTACGGAAACCACACCCTACGCCCCCAGTTCCCCCTACTCCGCCACTAAAGCCAGTTCCGACCATCTCGTGCGGGCGTGGTATCGTACCTATGGCCTCCCCATCCTCATTACCAACTGTTCTAATAACTACGGTCCCTACCATTTCCCCGAAAAACTCATCCCCCTGATGATTCTCAACGCCCTGGATGGCAAACCTCTACCAGTATATGGCAAAGGAGAGCAGATCCGGGACTGGCTATATGTAGATGATCATGCTCGAGCCCTATACACCGTAGTTACCCAAGGACAACCAGGGGAAACCTACAACATTGGTGGACATAATGAACTGCGTAACATCGATGTTGTCCACATGATTTGTGACTTGTTGGAAGAATTAGCCCCCAACAAACCACCCGGAGTAAATCGCTACACAGACTTAATTACCTTTGTGAGCGATCGCCCGGGTCACGATTACCGCTATGCTATTGATGCCGGTAAAATTCGCCAACAACTGGGGTGGGAACCCCAAGAAACCTTTGCCACAGGTATCCGCAAAACCGTCCTCTGGTATCTCCACCACCGAGACTGGTGTGAGCGAGCTTTAGAAGGTAAGTATCAAAGACAGCGACTGGGATTCAAGCAATGAAAGGCACAGATAAACACTGCATTACCAAGAAAGTCAGGCACTTGCCTTTACCCCATGAACATTGAGAATGTTCATACTATACAAATGCAAATTTAACAACTACTTAGCCCATGAAAGGTATAATACTCGCCGGTGGATCAGGGACGCGCCTCTACCCTCTTACTCAAGTTGTGAGCAAACAGCTCATGCCTGTATACGACAAACCGATGATCTACTATCCCCTATCCCTGCTAATGCTAGCAGATATTCGAGATATCTTGATCATCTCCACCCCAGAGCATTTACCCCTATTTCGCCAGCTCCTCCAAGATGGTAGCCAGTGGGGTTTACAATTTAGCTACGTGGAGCAACCCTATCCAGGGGGATTAGCCGAAGCATTCATCCTGGGGAAATCATTTATTGGCAACGAGCCAGTTTGTCTTGTCCTAGGGGACAATATTTTGTATGGTCATGGCTTAGTAGATGTGCTGCGACAAGCAACTCAACTTCAACAAGGAGCGGCTGTATTTGGCTATCAGGTAGCCGACCCCCAACGATATGGCGTAATTTCCTTTGATGAAAATGGTCGTGTCCTCAGCTTTGAAGAAAAACCCCAACATCCCAAATCAAACTATGCCGTCCCCGGTATTTACTTCTACGACTCCCAAGTGTGCCACCTCGCAGCTACCCTCAAACCCTCCAAGCGAGGAGAACTAGAAATTACCGACCTCAACCAGCTCTACCTCAACCAAGAACAGCTTCAGGTGTGCCTATTAGGTCGCGGTTATGCCTGGTTAGACACGGGGACTCACGAATCACTCCACCAAGCCGCCAGCTTTATTCAAACCTTGGAAGAACGACAAGGGCTAAAAATTGCCTGTGTAGAGGAAATTGCTTACCAACAGGGTTACATTGATGCAGAGCATCTACACCAACTAGCCCAACCCCTAGCCAAGAGCAGCTACGGAAAATATCTGATGCAGCTGTTAAAAGCAACCCCACCCCAAATATTAGAGGTGAATAACTCCACCTTACTTGCAGCTTCAATTTCAATTTAATACACCAATACCTTCGCCAAAATCAAAAATATCTTAAGTAGGTTGCATTGAGGCACGAAAGCCAACAAATACGTTGAGTTTACCTTGGGTTTCACTTCGTTCAACCCAACCTAGGGAAGAATGGCAAAGGTATTTAATACACTTAACTTAATTTAACTTAATTTAATTTCAGTCATGAAAGTTTTACCTACTGAAATTCCTGAAGTTCTCATCATAGAACCTCCCTGTTTTCAAGACGACCGGGGCTTTTTTATCATCAGCTACCAAGAACAAGGCCTGAGAGAACAAGCCGGTATATCCCTACCCTTCATTCAAGACAATCACTCTCGTTCTGTGCGTCAGGTTTTGCGGGGAATGCACTATCAAACCCAGCATCCCCAAGGTAAGCTGGTGCGAGTTGTGGCCGGAGAGGTGTTTGATGTGGTTGTGGATGTGCGAGTGGGTTCTAGCACCTTTGGCCAATGGGTGGGAGTCCATCTCAGCGCTGATAATCACCGGATGATGTGGGTACCGCCAGGGTTCGCCCACGGCTTTTTGGTACTGTCAGATTATGCTGATTTTTTATATAAAGTCACAGACATCTACGCCCCCCAATATGAAAGAACTTTGGCTTGGAATGACCCAGATGTAGGTATTAACTGGCCGTTATCAGATCCTCCTCTGCTGTCAAAGAAAGACGAACAAGGGCTGAAACTCCAAGATGTCATCAAGGAATCCACTGTATGAGAATCTTGTTAATCGGTGCCAATGGTCAAGTGGCTTGGGAGCTACAGCGCACTTTAATGCCCTTGGGTGAAGTAATAGCCCTAGGACGCAATACTCCTGGCTTACAGTTAGATATTGCCGATTTAGAATCAGTTCGTCGGGTTATCCAAGAAATACATCCCCATGTGATTGTTAACCCTGCGGCTTACACGGCTGTAGACAAAGCTGAGTCAGAACCTGAGTTGGCTATGGTGGTTAATGGCATAGCACCGGGAGTCATGGCAGAAGAAGCCAAACGCCTGAACATTCCCCTGATTCACTACTCCACAGACTATGTGTTTTCTGGTCAACAGCAAACACCCTACAAGGAAACTGATCAAACAAATCCCCAGAATGTCTATGGTCAGACTAAGTTGGCAGGAGAACAAGCCATTCAAGCTGTGGGGGGGAAATACTTCATTTTCCGCACCAGCTGGGTCTACGGCCTGCACAGCAAAAACTTTTTGCTCACCATCCTCAAACTAGCACGAGAACGGGAAGAATTACGGGTAGTGAATGATCAAATTGGTGCGCCCACTTGGAGCCGAGCCATCGCCGAGATAACTAGCCAAATTTTAGCCCAGGGGATGGGAAATTTGTCTGAGTTTAGCCATGGCCGTACCGGACTGTATCATCTCAGCGCCAGTGGTGAAACTTCTTGGTATGATTTTACCCAGGCAATTCTCCGCCTTGACCCAAAAAGTGCAGAACACCTAGTCCAAAGGGTAATTGCTATCCCCACGGAACAATATCCCACACCAGCCCAGCGCCCGGCTAACTCTCTGTTAGATAACAGCAAACTTATTCAAAATTTTGGTTTGGTTTTGCCCCATTGGCATAAGTCGTTAGAACTCGCCTTTGAGTAGTGGAAACACATAAAATAAACAGTCAGTGAAAATGCCAAAAGTTAGTGTCATTCTTCCCAATTATAACCACCCTCGATTTTTAGAGCAGGGCATTAGGGCAATCTGCTTCCAACACTGCGGGGGTCATGGCCACCCGTATTGGGTACACAGCTAGGTAAACCAGCCAAGAGCCAAAGGTTAAAACCCCTGTGTGAAAGCTCAAGCCGATTGAAATCCGCTACATTGTCTAGGTGATGGCAAATATGAGGTTAATTGGGTATTAGGGCGGTCTGCTGGGCAGCACAGCGAGAGCCATCGCTTGGGTGGGGGAGCTACAGGCTAGGCAAACCAGTGGGTTTTTAACGGACTATGGCTAACGCCACGCCACCGCTATCGGCTATTAGCCAGGGAATGAATTCCCCGGCTGCCTTTGCTGTGTTTTATGTGTGTTTTACAATTGACGGGGAGCGATATATTTGTTTAGTTGACTGTTGACTGTCCAAGTTGTGCGTCGGTGATACAAAATTTGAGGAATTAATGACTCTATTCTTAATAGACAATGAACTTTATCTGGGTAAAACGCAAAAATTGTAAATTTTTATTGCAGGATTCAACACTTCTGATTTGTTTAATAACTTTTAATAACTTTTAATTCAATGCCTAGAAAAATTCGAGAACTAAAGGCAAT
Source organism: Umezakia ovalisporum Ak1311 (assembly GCF_029891685.1). Lineage (NCBI taxonomy): Bacteria > Bacillati > Cyanobacteriota > Cyanophyceae > Nostocales > Nodulariaceae > Umezakia > Umezakia ovalisporum. The sequence goes on from NZ_JANQDJ010000061.1 coordinate 39,900, forward strand.
GTTGTTAAAAGCTGGATTTATCCAATGGACTGGTAAAGGTAGTCACACAATCTGGATTCACGAAAAAATGCCAGATATGCCGATGACAATTGCAGGTAAGGATGGTGACGATGCTAAAATCTATTTAGAGAAACAAGTTAAACAAAGACTCGCAAGACTAGAAGAATTGCAATGAATTTACATTACAGTATGATTATTTTCTGGTCTCAAGAGGATAACTGCTATGTAGTCCACCTCCCTGACTTTCCTTTTCAAGATATCCACACCCACGGGAATAGTTATGAGGAAGCAGCCAAACATGGCCAGCAAGTAATTGAAAGTTATCTTCAGCTTTACCAAGAAAATAACCAACCTCTACCCCAGGCTAAAAACCCCTTGGAATATCTTCAGGTAGCATAACCACTTAGGATCCATAGCCTCCCATATTGGGTACACAGCTGGGTAAACTAGCCAAGATCCAGGGGTTAAAACCCCTGTGTGAAAGCTCAAGCCGGTTGAAACCGGCTACATTGTCTAGGTGATGGCAAATATTAGATTTATTGGGCCCTTAGTCCATCGCCTTGCAGCAGCCCTAGTGAGTTTTTTAACCGACTATGGCTAACGCGACGCTACCGCTATCAGCTATGAGCCTCAGCTATGAGCCAAGGAAAAAGAACGCATTCGCCCCTGTTTATTAAATCTGGGAAAGCCATGATTTTGTTCCCACATACTGATAGAAGCTTTTTCTAGTCGTCTTAATGTTTGCTACAAAGATTGATCATCAACACATTTTAAATACTCATTTTCTTTGCGTGCAACAGTCAGAGACTTACATTAACTTGCAAATGTGGGGCGAGGTGCATGAGCAGGGATGATGTAAGAACTACGAATACTGCAAGCATTTACCTGACAACTACGAGACTGATTCTAGTCTTTGCGCTCTGGCAAAGCATGGTTGCAAACCCACCGAGGGGTTTGTAACCATTCTTAAAATATTGCCATTTGTTTTTGATTTGGTTTGAGTTTAAATTCGTAAGTCAGATTAAACACTTGCATCACCTTTTAGTAACATGATACATTGAGGTCAATATTTCTTAAGACGATTTTTAGGAATGCGACTGAAGTTGCTATCGCACTACACCTCCATAGTTAGAAACTAGGCACACTGTGTGCGTTTTTCGTTAAGTGGTGGAAGTAAATAAAGTAAACAGTCACTGAAAATGCCAAAAGTTAGTGTTGTTATTCGCAATTATAACCACCCTCGATTTTTAGAGCAGCCCGCAGTAATTCCTATTCCCGCAGAACAATATCCCACACCAGCCCAGCCTTCAGCTAACTTTTTGTTGAATAGTGGAAAATCTAACTGGAAGTAAACAAGTGAAATATCCATTGATTGAGCCAGTTACACAAGAATATCAAAGACCATTTTGGTCGGTGATGATTCCCGCCTATAACGGCACAAAATACTTAGAGCAAACACTAAAAAGCGTCCTAGTCCAAGATCCAGGGCCGGATGAAATGCAAATTGAAGTGGTAGATGATTGCTCTACTAAAGATGATCCCGAAGAACTTGTACAAGACATAGGTAAAGGTCGAATTTCCTTTTTTAGAAATCCTCAAAATGTTGGTCTGTTATCTAATTGGGATACTTGTATTCGGCGTGCCCATGGTCACTGGGTTCACATTCTTCATCAAGATGATTTAGTCTTGTCAGGGTTTTATGAGCAGTTACGAGCAGGAATACAAAAAGAATCCTCAGTGGGAGCAGCCTTTTGCCGTCACAGTTATATTAACGAAAAGAATGAATGCCTATTTTTATCTTTGCCTGAAAGAGAAACACCTGGTATTCTTACTGACTGGCTACAACTTATTGCCACAATGCAACGAGTGCAATTCCCTTCCATAGTAGTCAAGCGTAATACTTATGAGGGATTAGGAGGATTTTGTACCGAAGCCCGATCTGCTGCCGATTGGGAAATGTGGAAACGAATTGCGGCTCACTACCCAATTTGGTATGAGCCTCAAATTTTAGCGAGTTTTCGTCTACACTCTAGCTCAGAATCTTCTCGCTTAATTAGGACAGGAGCTAATATTGCTGATACACATAAAGCTATTGAAATTTCTAGATTGTATTTACCTCATACCATTAGCCAAAAAGTAACAACGCAAGCGAAAGAATATTATGCCATTGATGCCATTAAGCGGGCTAATACATTAATTAATCAAGATGATTTTGAAGCAGCTATTGCTCAAATTAAAGAAGGACTTAAATGTAGTTACTCTTTTAAAGTCATCTTTTTCCTGATTTATTACAAAGTCATCTTTTTCCTGATTTATTACTCTGTCTTGTGGGTTCTCCCTTCAGTGAAGAAGAAAATAAAAAACTCCTGAATTAAATCTTAGTGATAATATTCAAAACTATGGTGCAGTAGGTGGCTTTTCATCTGGCTAAACTTTATAACTCAAGGGCGGATAAGATGACTCACAGCAAAAAAACAGCTATTAAAACCCATTGTATACATCCAATACACCAACCCTGCAATCTATGTTGGTAAAGATTTGCCAGGTAGCTAATTATTGAGATGCTCATGGTTTATTTGCTTTCTCTGGTATTCTTTTTAACCATGAATCTCCCTTGCGTCCAGAAAGATTTGTGACCCAGAAAGTGATCGCTACTCCTTGTCCCATCGCCCAAGGTAGTCAAGAAAAACCGTAGTTAGGCAATAGTAAAACGCAACTTTTATAAACCATTTTTTATAAACCATTATGCAAATCATCAAGAATGAATATTCTAATTTTAACAAAACATAATCCTAACAAAATTATCAATGGTTCATCTTTGCGAAATCAACAAACGATTTTTGCCTGTAGTCATTACGGCTCTGTCGGCGTTATTTATCTTAATTTAGATTCATCTGTTAAAGATTATTCCATCTTGAAAAGTGAGATAGTTACCCAAGAAGTATCTTACTTAAGGAATATTGTTTTTGGCGAGATAACATTGTGGCGAAATTTTAGTCAAAGTATTAACAACTTGATATTTTTTATATCTGGATATGGCTTGAAAAAAGATGCTCTATTTTCTAAAGCGGTAGAAAAAGAAATAAAGTCCATTGTTAAATTTTTTAAACCTGATGTAGTTATATTCTCAGAAGTATGGTTCGCAACTTATCTTAATGCATTTTCCAAGACTCCTTGCAAACTAATTTATGATGCACATAATGCTGAGTCATTTTTGCTAGAAGATTTACTAAAGGAGCAATATAAACAAAAACAGGGATTGAGGAAGGGATTACAGGCTTTAATTAACTATTATCGTGTTGGCTTATTAAAGCGTCTAGAGCAAAAGCTAATGGACACAGTTGATCAAGTTTGGACTTGCAGCAATGATGATGCTTTTTTACTTAAAAAAATATCTCCAGCCCAGAATAAATTTTTTGTAGTTCCTAATAGCATTGATTGTAGACGTTTTGCCAAAGTTAGGAGCAACAGATTTGCCAAGGTTAAATCTTTAGGAAATTCCGATGAAATTAAACACCTAATTTATATTGGCTCTTATGGATATTATCCAAATCAAGTAGCTGCAAATTTCCTGATTAATGAAATATGCCCAAGGTTAAGAAAGCAAGAAGTTAAGTTTAAGTTATTTTTAGTGGGTTCTTCTCCTAGCAAAACAATGCACATATCTGCACAGGAACACCAAGATATTGTGGTGACAGGAAAAGTTGAAAATACTTTAGACTACTTAGCTATTGCTGATGTTGCGGTGATTCCTCTTTTTCAAGGAGGTGGAACACGTTTAAAACTTCTAGAGGCTTTTGCTGCTGGTGTCCCAGTTGTTACAACACCAAAGGGCATTGAAGGTATAGAATCGGAAAATAATGTTCATGCTTTAGTTCGGGATAATGCCGATACATTATTTGATGCAATTGTAGAAATTTTGTCTTGTAAAGAACTTTGCTTAAGTTTGATGGAAAAAGCTTTTGAATTAGTAAATTCAAGGTATTCATGGTCTGCTGCTAAAGATACTATTGGAAAAGCTCTTTCTTCATTTCCACAAGATTAAAAACATAATAAAAAAACATATTTTTTTATGATAAAAAAAGTATTTATTCTTGAACCGAGTCTTAAGGGTCACGCGGGCAATTTTACAAAGATTTTAGCTCAGGAATTTTCAGGAGCACATAATGTAACAATAGCCTTGTATGAAGATGAGTTTAATCAAGAATTTATTCACAAGTATAAGGAGACTTTAAAAAACACAAATTTTTACTTCTTACCAAGATTTTTTGAAAAACTTCCCAAATCATTATTGAAGAAATTTATCTATCTTCTTTTTTTACTGATAAAATTTCGTCCAGATGTGATTATGCTACCATCTATAGATGGTATGGTCTATTTAGCCCTGGTTTTTAAACCTATAATTTGGTTGTTGAGTCCAAGGCTTCAAGTTTTTGGATTCTTGGCTTCCTATAAATATTTTTATGTAAATTTCCCAAAAGTCAAAAAATGGTTATTTGAACAAGGAATTACATGTTTTAATAGGGTAATTATTAATGATGAGTTCTTTAACAATTATCTAGTACAGAGAGGATATAGTAATGTACGGTACATAAATGATCCTGTTGAGGATATTTCCTTTCCTGAAAGCTGCGAGCAGCTAAGACATAAGTGGGATTTTCCCAGGGATAGCTTGTTGGTTGGTATGACAGGGGGAATAGATTATCGCAAGGGAGCCGATATAATTGTTAAAGTTTCCCAGGATTTACAACGAGAAAAAGTTCACTTCGTGTTAGCCGGAAGTGTTTACTCAGACATCCGGGAAATCTTAGACAAAGGACAAAATGACAAATTGATTGTTATTGACCGCTTCCTAGATATTGAGGAAATGCATGAAATAATTTCATGCTTTGACTTAGTTATATTACCCTATAGAAACTATCACTTCGGCATTGCCAGCATTCTTCTCAGAGCAATAGCTTGTAATAAGCCATCTCTTGTTTCCGCCTTTGGATGGTTAGAGCGAATGGCAAGTTTATATCCTGCTAATATTTTTACTTTCAATAGTTATGAAGATTTATTACAACAACTACGCACGGTAGATAAAAAGTTATTACATCAAACAGATTGCTCCATTGTTAAAAATAAATATATTTATCAATCTATAAATAAATTCTCCCAGGCTTGGAGGTTTGATTGAGTATTTTTTTGAGTTATCGAGACCTTATAATTAAGTCTTTACTCCATGGTTATTATTAAGAAATCTACACAATTTATGGTATGAACTAGAGATGGTATGAACTAGAGTTAGATATAATTTGAAAAGATAGTCAACCACAGAAATGTTGAATGTCGTTACAAAACTTTACATAGTTAGATATAGTAGTCCTATCAAAGGTGAAAATGTCAACATCTCATAATATCTTCCATCCAATGAACATAACTGATTTGTTGACACATACAAGCTTGAAGGTAGC